>JBEKWD010000026.1:0-12547 GCA_049513435.1 Steroidobacteraceae bacterium
ACGCTTTCCCGACCACGCAGGTATTCCTTGGATACGCCGACTAGCGCCACGGAAGGTGTCATCCTTCATTCCCCTTGTTCACTTTTTCTTGGGTCGCAACAAATTGGCAATTGGCCAAGTTACGCACGCCTTCAGCAGCTAGTCACCTGGTAGATGGCAATGAAGCTGACCCGACCGGTGCGGACCCGAACCGTGAGGCCGTTGAGCTCATCGAAGCTATCCGGCGCACAGCTGCCCGACCCGGGCACTTTCCCCGCGTAGCCGAATTGCTGTACCTCGTCGACACCATGACAGGGTTCTTCGCTATCGTCCTGGGTCTGGGTCGGACGTCGTGAACGGGGAAGCAGGAAGCCCGGCACCGTTGTAGAGATTGCAAGCGGGATTCGCTGCCCAGCCGTAACGCACCTGCTGGGGATGGGGGACGGCCGGTGCCGAGGCGACGACGGTGTTTCCGTCGACGCGCGCCGTTGCGGGTGTAAAGACACCGTCCGCTCCGGCCACCTCAAAGCCGGTCAGGGTCGAGCCCCTTACTTCCAGACCGCGACTTGTGTGGGAGAAGAAGACGCGCATGGTAGCGCCGTCCGACATCGCAGCGTCAAAGAGCGGACCGGAATACTCAAGACTCTCGTGATACGCAATGGCTCGTGCCGCCAGGGCCAGACGATGCCCGACTTCCTGCTTATTCTTTGGATGAATATCTTTCGGAGTGCCGATATCGATTGCCGAAGCCATCGCCGTGTTGGCGACGCTCAATGTTCTGCGTTGAGCATCGCGCAGCTCGGGCCATTTCGCATCCGGCGCGGTCTCGAAGTTTGCCAATTGGACGAACAGGAACGGAAAGTCTCCCTCCGCCCACCGACTGCGCCAATCTTCGATCATCGTACGAAACAGTCTCGCGTAGTAAAACGAGCGTTCTATCCTTGCGTCGCTTTCGCCCTGGTACCAGATCACTCCACGAACGGGAAACTGCGTCAGAGGAGCGATCATCCCGTTGAAGGTTCCGCCCGGCAGCCACGATCGAAGTTCCGGGTGGTAAGGATGTTGAGGCTCCGGTTTGCCAGCGGCCTGCGCCTCGGCATTTTCTCGGGCCTCGTTTTGGATAATCAGCTCCGTTTGCTGTTGCTTTTCGGTCATGTCGGCCCAAGTGCTCCATGCCGCCATCAACGAGCCGTCCGCAGACAACGCTCGCTGGCTGGTCCAGGTCTCGGCAGGCGTTCCGCCCCAGTCCGCTTCGATCAATCCGATAGGGACCTTCTGATCGGCTTGCACCTCGGTCGCGAAGAAATAGGCGACACCGGAAAAGTCGGCCACGCTCTGCGGTGTGACGCTGGTCCAACTGGTGGCTTTGACGTCGTACTGCGGGTAATCGGCGGAGATTTTTTGAACATGGAACAGGCGGATGTTGGGATAGTTTGCCTTTTGCAGTTCAGCGTCGGCATGGATGACGTTTCGCGTGGGGAACTCCATGTTCGACTGGCCCGAGGCGACCCACACGTCTCCAACCATGAGGTCGTTCAGCGTGATGCGATTGGTGCCTTGGAGCTCCATGGCAAACGGACCGCCGGCAGCGCCCGGCGGAAGCTCAACGTGCCACTGCCCAAACTCATCGGCCACCACCATGGCGCTGTTTCCACGGAACCTGACGGTTACCTGCTCCCCGGCCGCAGCCCGTCCCCACACGCGCACCGGTCGATCGCGCTGTACCACGGCATGATCCGCCCACAGCGAGGGGAGCACCACCTGCGCACTCGCTGGACGCACGGTGCAGGCAAGGGCTGCGATCCATGCGGCGACAATCCAAGTCTTCATCGGTATGTCTTCCTGTAGGTCGAAGTTGCTAGTGTGTATCGCGCTGCGCACCAGCCAAACGGGTCGTCGGGTCGGGTAGCGGAACCTAGGGTTCCAGGAAGCGGGCGTCAACCGGGGGATCGTAACCGTTGGCCAGGCGGTTGGTCTCATTCGCTAGTCCGACCACCGCTAGCAGCTCCGCGAATTGCGCGTCCGTCATTCCTTTACTGCGCGCGCCAGCGCTGTGGGAGGCGATGCAGTAGCGGCAGTTGTTCGTGACGCTCACCGCCACGTAGATGAATTCTTTGGTCAGCGGATCGAGAGCGCCAGGGGCCATCACCTGCTTGACGTTGCTCCAGATACGCTCGAGCGTGTCCGGGTCGCGGGCCAACACCTTCCAGAAGTTGTTGACCCAGTCGACGTTGCGGGTCCTCATGATATCGTCGTAGACCGCGCGCACTCGAGGTGAGGCGTCGGCGTACTCGACGAGCTTCGCGCTCACGGCAGGATCGCGGTAGTGATTGGCTCCTAGCACGTGCGACTCCAGTGCTGCGTCGTTAGTAGTATTATTTGACACAAGAATGATAGCGCACCTGACTCGATGAGGACCAAGAAGATGAACAATCGTAGGCAGTTATTGACGACGGGTATGGCCTGCTTTGCAGGAATAGCTGCGGCCAAGTGGCAGTTCTCTGCAGCTGCCGATGTAGTAAGGCATACTGGCCGTCCCAATTCCAAAATAAACGGCGTGCAGATCAGCGTCATCAGTTATTCCTTCCGAAGCCTCCCGGATCAAAGTGCCGAGGCGATCCTTGGATATTGCCGCGAGCTGAGTATCAACGCCGTGGAACTAATGGATAAACCGGCTGAGGACTTCGCCGGTATCCAGGCCCCGTTTGATATCGAACGGTACCGGAAGGTGCGCGCGCGCAGTCAGCCGGGCCAGCCGGTCCTATCTGCAGCCGAACAGCAGGAGCATGATGAAGTCATGACGGCATTCGCCGCGTATAGACAGCAGATCGCTGCGCTGCGCACCAAAGCTACGATGGAACCCTTCGAGCGACTGCGTCGGCAGTACGAAAAGGGCGGAGTGTCGATCTACGCCCTCAGGTTTGATTCATTTGACGAGCGCAACACCGACGCTGAGATCGACTACGGCATGCGAGCCGCCAAGGCTCTGGGTGCCAACCAGGTAACCCTTGAGCTCCCAAGCGCCATGACCCAGGTCAGTCGCCTGGCAGCGGCGGCTTCGCGTCACGGAATACGTGTGGCCTACCATGCGCATTTACAGGCCACACCCACGGAGTGGGATGCCGCGCTGGCTGAGTCCGGGGCTAACTTCATCAATTTTGATATCGGGCACTTCGTTGCGGCGGGCGACTACGATCCACTGCCCTTTATCCGTCAACACCACGCACGCATCGCCAGCATGCACCTGAAGGATCGCCAGACCCGCGCGCACGGGCAGCGCAATCTTCCCTGGGGCCAGGGCGACACACCACTGACGGCAGCGTTGCAGTTGCTGAGGGATCGGCACTACCGCTTTCCGGCGGCTATCGAGTTCGAATACGACATTCCAGAGGGATCCGATGCCATCAAGGAAGTTGGCAAGTGCCTCGACTATTGCAGGAAGGCGTTGTCTTATAAGCACGCCTGATTGGGACCGGTCAGCAGCCGCGCGTTTACGGAAGTGCGTAGGCCACGTAAGCAAATCCTTGCGGGCCTTTTTTATTTCGCGCGTTGTCCGTCACGATTACAACGTACTGCTTGCCGTCGATTTGATAAGTGGCAGGGGTTCCAACTCCCGCGTAAGGTAATTCCGTTTGCCACAGTAGCTGCCCTGTATGGCTGTCGAATGCGCGCAGCTTGTGATCGAAGAGAGTGGCGCCTATGAACAATAGGCCAGTCGCGGTGAGGATTGGACCGCCGTAGTTTTCACTGCCGGTATCTTTCAGTCCCTGCGCCACAAGCTCTGGATACTCGCCTAGGGCTACCTTCCACAGATACTTGCCAGTATTGAGATCAATAGCGTTGAGCGTGCCCCATGGCGGAGCCACCGCCGGGTAACCGTCAGGATCGAGAAACTTGTTGTAGCCACCGAAACGATAACCTGTCGGGTTCGCTGCTGGACTTGCAGGCGCGCTCACCGTTTGTGTGCGTGCAGGGTCTGCGAGATACCGGAGCAAAGCATTGAGGCTGGCACCGTCCAGGTCGGCGAATGGTGGCATGCGCCCGCGACCCGTCCGGATCACATCGGTGACCTGGGCCGAAGTGAGCCGCTCGCTTACGTGAATAAGGGAAGGAAATGCCGGCGGCGATCCGGCCAGGTTCTCGCCGTGACATGCCAAGCAATGGGATTGATAGATCGCGGCGCCAGGATCCTTCTCGTCGTGACGAGGGATCAGCATTCCGGTCCACGCCACATCATTGGCGTTGACGTAGAGAATTCCTTTGTCGGGATCGACCGCCGGGCCGCCCCACTCGGCACCGCCATCAAAGCCTGGAAAGATCACCGTTGGTCTCTCGACGCCTAGGGGCACGAACTGGCCGTCGCTGCGGAAAGTGCGGAATTTCTCCAGAGCCCACGCGTGCGCCTCGGGTGTGCGTTGCGTCAGTAAATCCTCGGTCAGGCGTTGGCGTGCGAACGGCTCAGGGGCCACGGGCCGTGGCTGTGTGGGTGAGGCGAATTCGCCTGGCACGTCGCTGGGAGGATAAGGTACTTCCTCGATCGGAAAGAGCGGCTCGCCGGTGACCCGATTGAAGACGTAGACATATCCCTGCTTGGTAGTCTGCGCAACCGCATCGACCCGCTTGCCCTCATGCGTCAGCGTGACCAGAGCGGGCGGTGAGGGTAAATCCCGATCCCAGATATCATGGTGTACTTCCTGAAAATGCCACAGGCGCCTGCCCGTGTTGGCGTCGAGGGCGAGGAGCGTATCGGCAAACAGATCAGCGCCAATCCGATCCCCGCCATAAAAATCATCGACGGCCGAACCCGTCGGTGCATAGACGATGCCGCGTTTCTCATCCAGTGCGAAGCCTGCCCAGTTATTCGCCGATCCAGAATTCTTCCACGCGTCCTGCGGCCAGGTGTCGTGGCCGAACTCCCCAGGGTGAGGGATCGTGTGGAACGCCCAGCGCAGCGCCCCAGTATGCACGTCATAGGCGCGAATATCGGACGGTGGGGCCGGCTTGGTTTCCGAAGTGCGAAAGCCGACGATGATCAGATCCTTGTAGATCATGCCCGGTGAATTAAGCGAAACGTAGAACTGCGTCGGGTCACCAATTAAGTTCTCGCGAAGATCAATCCGGCCATGCTCTCCGAAGCTCTCTATAGGCTTGCCCGTTTGCGGATCAAGCGCATAGAGGTAGCTCTTGACGCCGGCTAGGAGCCGGCCGTGCTTACCATCGCTCCAATACGCCATTCCACGGTGCGCGGCGCTCCCTTTCATTCCGCTGTCAAACTCCCACTTGAGTTTGCCCGTAGCGCCATCAAGAGCGATGATCTTCAGTTCTGGCGTATACGCATAAAGCGTACGACCGATGATGAGAGGATTGGTCTCCGGTTCGCCCCGCTCGTCGATATCAAATCGCCACGCAAGTTTAAGCGTAGCGACGTTTCGGGCCGTGATTTGAGTCAGGGGCGAGTACCTGTCACCGTGCACATCACCGCCATAGACAGGCCAATCGGTACGCGCAGTCACTGCAAAAACAGAGCTCGCCAATAGTGCGGAGCCGACCAATGCGACTGCCCAGCGGTATGCAGTTCCGCTAATAGTTACAGCACTCCTCAGAGACGGCGACTCAAGGTCAGGGTCTTCACTCGTTACATTACTGACGGCGCTGAAGCTCCTCGAGCTTGCCCTTTAACGCCTCCAATTTCTGGCCGGCCTCGCCGAGTTTGCCGGCGGCAGTGAGCTGCTGGTAATCGGCCAGATCGCGCGCGGCATCTTTGATCAGAGCATTGAGGTCCTCTGCTCTTGCACCTTGTCCGCTCCCCGAGCGCATCGCCGCGCTGGTTGTCGGCACGATTGTCGCCGGTGTTGCAGCAGAGGTCGGCGCGCTCAGCGTGGAGGCTGCGCCGCCAAACAGCGCCGCCATCGCCGCCTCGAAGGTCGGTCCGTAAGCGAGCCGGTCCTGAACGGCGAGTACCACCAGGCGCAATTCGGGCATTGGACTGCGATCGGCCTGTAAGTAGATGGGCTCGGCGTAGAGCAGGGCGCGTCCAATCGGTATGACGATCAGACTGCCGCGGCGCACACGCGAACCCTGTTGATTCCACAACGTGAGCTGTCCCGACAACTGCGCATTTTGATCGATGCGCGCCTCGATTTGCATCGGGCCATCGATCAGCTTGGTCTTGGGAAAATCGTAGACCACGGTCTGACCGTAGTGCTCCCGGTCGCTGCGGCCAGCAATCCAGCCGATCAGATTGTTCCGATTGGCGGGAGTAAAGGGGAGGATTTCGATGAACTCGGTCGACGTCTCGCCTGGCAATGTCATGAGCACGAAGTTTGGCGCCATGAGCATCTGGCGCTGTTCCGTCGTAGTCACCTCAGTCGCGACGGTCCATAGGTCCTCGCGGTTATAGAACACATCGGCGTTGGTCATGTGATAAAGCCCATAGACGAGCGCCTGCACTTGCAGCAGCAGCTCTGGGTAGCGAACATGCGCTCGCAAGCCAGCGGGCATCGCCGAGGCGTCCACGAACAGTGCCGGGAACATGGCACGATACGCGGCGATGACCGGATCTTCCCGATCAAACACGTAGAACGTGGTGGCGCCGTTGTAAGCGTCGATCACGACCTTCACGCTGTTGCGGATGTAATTGAGTGGCTCGTCGTTAAGCCGGTAGCGGCGCGCATACGGATAGGTATTGGAAGTCGTGAAGGCGTCCATGAGCCAGTAGATCTTGCCATCCGCGCCGACGACGACGTATGGGTCAGGATCGAGGGTCAGAAAGGGCGCCAGCTCTTGGACTCGGTCGCGCAGATTTCGGCGCATCAACAATCGACTCGCGGGGCTCACATCGTCGCTGAAGGGCAGTTTTGTCAGATCACCGCGATCAAGGGCAATCAACGTTCGGCGCAGGAACCCGCCCAGGCGGATCCCGCCGCTGCCTTCGTACGAGGTCAGATTGTTGCTATCGCCCTGCGGATAGTTGAATTCCTTCTGCCGTGTGTTCACATAGACGTCGGTATTCGTCAGCTCACCAAAATAGATCTCCGGCCGAGTGATCGTCAGGCCCGGAATCGTGCTCTGTATCGGCATGTTGCTCAGGACAAGCGTGGGCAAGCCTTCCGGTGTGAACCCATTCACCGGATTCATGGTGACGCCGTAGCCGTGGGTATAGATCAGTTTTTCGTTGATCCAGTTGCGGCTACTCTCCGGCAGCTTATCCACATTGAGTTCGCGCGCGGCCAGCATCATCTGATGCACGGATCCTGCGACCATATAGCGATCGATGTCGATGTCGGGGAAGTCGTAGTAGGTTCTGATTTCCTGAATCTGCCGCAACGTGTCCTGCAACGCGCGTGAGTCCCACAGTCGTATATTCTCGAGCGTGGTCTGATTATTCGCGGCGTCGAGCGCCTCGACGCTGGTGTCGGCTGGAAATGGGTGCAGTTCAATGCGATCGAGCGCGTACGCCCGCCGCGTCATCTCAATGTTGTGTTCGATGAACGGCCGCTCGCGCACCAGTTGATTCGGCTTGACGATGAAGTTACTGACGTACCAGGCAATGAGACCGACGACCACGTAGCAAAGTAAGGCGGGAAAAACCGATAACAGCAACCATCGCGGCCGCAGGGCCAGCACCGAACAGGTGGCGGCGATCAGCGCGCCTACCAGCAGCGCACCACAGATCACCAGCATACCGATGAGGTTCACGTGAGCGTCGGTGAAGGTCACGCCAGCGAAGATCGTCTGCTCCTGGAACAGCAGCTCAAAACGGCTCAGGTACTCGCCCACGGCCATGATCGTCAGCAGTACGGCGACGCTGATCGACAAAGCACGCCAGAGTCGGATCTGCGCTACGCCAAAGCCGCGTTCGACCAATTCCTTTGCGCGTGACGTGACGAGCACAAACACACCGACAATCACGCAGGCGATAACGGTCAAGGTCTGCAGCCAGCCGGCAATGAGTTGCCAGGTGGGCAGCGTAAAGAGGTAGAAGCCCAGGGGCTTGCCAAAGATGGGATCGAGAGTTCCCGTGTCCTGCGGCGCGTGCGAAAAGAGTGCAAAAGTAGTCCAACTGCTCATCATGCTGGCGCCAACCGCGAGCGCGGTCACGAGCGCCAGGCCCAGCGCTATCAATTTGATGATCGGATCAATCGGCAGTTGCACCAATTGCCGATTGATCAGAATCCTACTGCCGATGATTTCATCAAACCGACGGGGCTTGATGGCCAGGAACACACCGTAGATCGTCGAAAACGTTAAAAGGGCAAAGATGCCGAAGATAACGGCCTGGAGATTAAGTCTGCTCCAGAACACTGAAGCGTAGCCGAGAGAGTCGAACCAGAGAGCTTCGACGTAATAAGACACCAGTAAACTGCTGCCGAGCACGAGGACGGTAAGAACGATGAGCAGCAGGGCGCCGAGGCGGCGCCCGCGTGGGGGTCGCCTGTTGTCGGGAATGAGAGTGCGAGTGTACGTAGTACCGATCCTGTGAGGTAGTGTGCCGCAGATTAGAGGTATCGAGTTCTTTACGCCAGCGGCAGCTCATCTATTAAGGCGCTACTGACAGCGAGCCCATCTCCGCGAATCCCTACTCGCCGAGCCCGCGCTGTTGCAGAAGCGGGTGCAGGCTGTCATCGGGGACGCAATCGCCTTTCCGCTCGATGATGCACAGGTCTTGGGGATCAGCGTCCCCCATGCACTCATCCAGATGGAA
The DNA here is from genome assembly GCA_049513435.1 of Steroidobacteraceae bacterium. Classification (GTDB taxonomy): domain Bacteria; phylum Pseudomonadota; class Gammaproteobacteria; order Steroidobacterales; family Steroidobacteraceae; genus FEN-1191. The sequence goes on from JBEKWD010000026.1 coordinate 8,684, forward strand.
CGGCGCCACAAAGCCGCTCAGCGAGGCGCGTTTTACCAGAATCGCGTTGAAGGCTGCCGCTGCGCGCAGCGCGCTGTCTGGATCCTCTAGCGTGGGATAGATGGGAATATTGCGATGCAGGTAAGCGTAGCCGCCGGTCTCGCCCCAAGGGTAGTCGTAGAGCAGCAGCCCGCATAAAGAGGGTTGCTCAGACAGCCTGAGCGACGCCCAGATCAGATCGCGTCGAAGGAACCACTGATCGAAGTAGCCCGGCGCCATTGCCAGTGAAGCTGAGGTTGCGATCCACAGTACAACGGCTACCGCACCCGAGCGTAGTGCGATCGTGGCACCATGATGACGCCCGAGGCGTTCGATCAGATCGGCCGATCCCATCGCTGCCACCAGAATCAGACAAGCAAATGCCGGGAATACGAAGCGGTACTCTTTGTGGCCGATCAGTGAATGGCTGGCGATGATCGCTGTCGCGACGAGTATCCAGAGTGCGGAACTGCGTACGCGTATCGCGATGAGACAAAGCAGAACGGGCCACGCACCTACCCAAACGGTGCCCATTTGCTGCAGATACCAATACATGGGTTCGACGCCATAGTTGGACGCCTTATCCAGAGTCACGTTGATGCGAAACGCGGCGATGTACGAGTGAAATGGGCTGCCCCAGGTGAGCCAGTCCGCTGCGCCAAACGCCGCCACCGGCAGCGCGGCGCCAAGGGCAAGCGCAGCACTTCGCCGGATAATTTCAGAGCGCACGACCCAAACCGCAATCACGAACAGTCCGATTGCCAGGTGAGCCCGCAGCATGAGACACAAGCCAAGGCACATCCCGAGGGCCAGCAGCCGTGCTTGGGTGTACCTGCGTTCCGGCGTCGACGCCAGGCACAGCGCCACGATCAGAAAGTTCGCTGCCACGGCCTCGGTCAGCGGTCGACCTGAAAAGTAGACGAGCTCAAACCACGTCGCGGCGACAAGGCCGGCGAGAATGGCGTGTGTGCGACTGCGTTGCAGGCCCGTCTGATAGGCGGCGGCAACGCTGATCAGCGACAGGCACGCCAACGCGATGCGCGTGCCAAGGATATAACCGCGAGGGCCGGCGCCCAGAAGCGCGAAGAAACGAAACGATCCGGCCAGCGCCGCGGGCAGCACCAGGGAGCGGATCCCATCGCGAAACTCCCACGGCTCGATGCCGTAGCCGAAAGCCAGACGATGTGCCTGCTCGAACAATTGAAAATTCTCATCCGGGTGGTGCAAGCTCGGAAACGCGACAATGGTAATTACGCGCACCGCCAGGCCCAGTGCGAGAATCGGGACAAGATCAGATCGCCAGGGCCCTTGGCTTCGAAAGCTGAGCACCAAGCGCTCTCTCCTGCCCGATCACGCGCCTGGCCACAGCCAGCCAAAGGTCCCGGCGGTGAGCGCGCCGTAAATCACGCCGTCAATGACCGAACGAATCGTGAGTCCCCAACCGCGCCCATACCAGATGGCGAGCTGAAGCAGAGCCAGTGAATAACCGGCTATGGCCGTCGCAGCAACGATCTTGAACACATGCAGATAGTCGGTGCCCGCGGGCAGCGCTCGCCTGGCGACATAGGCCGCGAAAATCGACACCACAATTGAGTAGATGAACCACTGTGAGAGGCTGCGGCTCATATTCCAGGGGCCGTTCGGCCTGACTGTCATGAGGATGACAGGACCCTGCTGCATGCGCTCCAGAAACTCAGGGGTCTTCATCTCCTTCATGTTACTGGCCCGCGGAATCATGTAGTCACCCGGCGGCAGCGCGAGTGGCCGCAATGCATCGATGATGCTGCGTTCGGCTGCAAGCTTTGGATAGTCGCGCTTGTGCCACGGCAGCACCATATGAATGAACGAGCTCGCAACGAAGACGATCACAGCGGATACGAGAATCGGGATCCAGAGTGCTTCGACGCTGACCATAGCGTGTTCCCCTTTGGTTACTTCGTTATTTGAAAACTTCGCAAATCAGTTGTTATCGGCGACCAGTACGCGCACGTCGTCGATCCTCTGCTGCTCGCAGTTCTCGCCTGGTCCGGCGCGATCCACGACCAGGAAGTGAACCGTACGATGCAGCGCAATCAGCGCGTGATGCCAGGTGTTGCGGCGATAGTTCACGCCCTGCAGGCCGGCGGTGCGAAAGGCGCGCACGCGCTGGGCGAGCGGTGTGCCGCCAGCCTCGGCAACGACCACCAGGAACGGCAGCTGCTCGAGCGGGAAGAAGGCCTGGCTTGATTGTGGATGGCGCTCGAGCACTTCGATCGGCAACGGCAGTGGCCGCGGCAGGGCCTTGAAGATACTGATCACAGGTCGTCCGCCTTCCTCCGATACGTCCACGTGCGCCAGATCATCAAAGCGCTGGGACGTACCCTCGTTGATCCAACGTGGCGTATGGCCTGTGGTCTCGATGACCTCGCCGAAAGGCGCGAACGCCGTTGCGGTCAGTGGTTGCGCGCGCAAAAGGATCTGCTCTATGGCTGTCATCGGTCGAGGTCGGGATGGCCGAGCAACCGCACTCGATTCAATCCCCCATCCGGGTGAATATTAACGCGCGCGTGCGTGATCGGTCCCAAATCGCGCAGCTGAGTCTCGAAGCGATGCATGCTGTCGGCCTTCAGATATTGCGGCTCGAGCAACAGCGGCCAGTGCGAAGACTGGCTGGGCAAATCCGCGTCCGCAGTCTCCGCCGGTATGCGGGCGCCATGAATGGATACCTGGTGAGGAAAGTTCCCCTTGTAATGCGCGGTATCGATGTCGACCTGTCGAACCCGTCCGCGATGACCGAGACGCACGATGACCCAGTCATGGCCGGGCTCGCGCCGGCGTCGAGTCTCCCAACCATCCGCCATGGTCGCACCTTGTCCGGGCAGCAACAGGTTGCCCATCGCTCCGTAGTGCTCGTCATTGCAGGCGAGCGCAAAGCCGCCGTGCAGAGCCGCGGCCAGATCGATCAGCTCAGTCTGAGCCACGCGCTTCCAGTCAAATTGCACGCTGCCGTAGGCTCTGAAGCGAGCGACGCCTCCATCGGGAAATATATTGAGCTTCAGATGAGTCCAGATACTCTCGGACTTCAATGGAAAGAAATGCTGCTGGTTGCCGCTCAACGCCGAGCGCGGCAGCAGCTCGCTCCAAGTCGTTGCCTCGTTGGGCACAGCCTCGAGGCGACAGGCCTGGACCGAGGCAAAGGGAGGATAGTTGCCCGTGAAATGACGCGTGTCGATCTCCAGTGCGCTCAGCCGAGTCGCTGCTGCCAGTTGAATCACGCAAAAATCATGACCGGCGTCGCGTCGGCGGCGTGATTCCCAGCCATCCATCCACTTGCCGTTCGCATCGTAGACGCCGGCACGCCATTCCGGTTCAGTCGGCTGCAACATGCGCTCCTTGGGCGCAAAGAACTCATCGGACGCGGACAGCGCCACGGCTCCCATGCGTGGATCGGCGACATTGATCGAGCGTCGGGTCCACGTCGAGGGTTCGCCCTGGTCAGTCATAGTCGGGCAGCAAGCGCATGCGGGTGCGTTGCTATCCAATGACGCGCGATGTCGAGTCGGCGGCAGATCCACACCTGCCGATGCGCCAGCAGATAGTCGAGAAAGTGCTCGAGCGCCGCTACCCGTCCTGGCCGACCCACGAGACGGCAATGCAAGCCAACGGATAGCATCTTTGGCGCGTTCAGGCCCTGCGGATCCCCCTCGCGATACAGAGTGTCGAACGCCGCCTTGAGGTAGTCGAAGAACTGAGTGCCGCTGTTGAATCCCTGCGCGGTCGCAAAACGCATGTCATTGGTATCGAGCGTGTAGGGAACCACCAGATGAGGCACGCGGCCTCCGGCATCACCGGGCGCAACCTCAGTCC
>JBEKWD010000027.1:0-12544 GCA_049513435.1 Steroidobacteraceae bacterium
CAGCGTCTGCGCCTGCTTCATGAAGTTGTTCATGTTGGCCATCGTATCGACCTCGCTGCGCGGCTCATGGTTCGGGTTCGATCGGACGTACGGTATCGGGCAGCACGCTGGCGCCGAAGCGCTCCTTGATCGAGGCGACTACAGCATCGCTCTCAAACGCGGCGTGGGCCTGAGCTCGCCGCTCAAGCTCGGCGAGCTCGCGCGCGCGCGCCGGTGTAGCGGCAAGATCCTCACGCAACTCGATTTCCAGTCGCACCGGTGCGCCGAGCAGGCGCCCCAATGCCTGAGCGAGCTTCTCCTCCAGCACGCGGGTGCGCAAGGCGGCGCCGCGAGCATCGAGGGCCAGGCGCACGGTGGAGCCTTCGCGACCCACCAGAATGCAATGGCCAGCCAGCTGGCGTGGCGCACCCTGCAGGTCCAGTGCCGCGAGCATGCTGCTCCATTCATCGGGCGCTGCGAGAGCTTGCCCTGGCGCACTGGGCTCAGGCGCCTCGCTGGGCGCCTCCAGCACACTCGGCACGCTGGCGCGGCTGGGCGCCGTCACAGCCGTCGCGTGCGCCGTGCGCTCGGCGCCGGACGCGGGTGAGGGCCGGAATGCCAGCATGCGGATCAGAGTCATGCGAAAGCCCGTGCGCGCATCGGGCGCGAGCGCCAGATCGCGTCGTCCCAGGATCGCAGTCTGATAATACAGCTGCAGATCCTCGGCAGAAATCGCCGCAGCCAGGCTGGCGAGCAGCTCGGGCGGATGCAATTCATCGCCGTCGTAATCTGCAATCAACTGCTTGAGCGCCACGCGCTCGAGCAAGGCTGCAAGCTGCTCGAGCAGTTGCCCGTAGTCGCTCGCACGCTCCTCGAGCGACTGCGCATACTCGAGCAGCGCACGCGCCTGGCCGGCGGCCAGCAAGCGCGCGAGCTGCACGACCTGATCGCGCTCGACGGTACCGCGCATCGCGCGCGCGTCAGCCTCCAATGCCTTGCCGTTTCCATAGGCGAGCAATTGATCGAGCAGCGAGAGCGCATCGCGCAGGCTGCCGTCTGCGCCATAGGCGATGAGCTGCAGCGCGGCGGGCTCGAATTCAATCTGCTCGGCGCGCGCAATGTGCTGCAGCCGCGCACTGATCAACGCCATCGAGAGACGCTTGAGATTGAACTGCAGACAACGCGAGAGCACTGTGACCGGCAGTTTCTGCGGCTCGGTGGTGGCGAGCAGGAACTTCACGTGCGGCGGTGGCTCCTCGAGCGTCTTGAGCAGCGCATTGAAGGAATGCGTCGAGAGCATGTGTACTTCGTCGATCAGATAAATCTTGTAGCGACTGCGAGTGGGTGCGTATTGCACGTTGTCGAGCAGCTCGCGCGTGTCGTCGACACGCGTGCGCGAGGCGGCATCGACCTCAATCAGGTCCACGCTGCGGCCGGCATCGATCTCACGGCAGCTGGCGCACTGCCCGCATGGCGTCGCGCTCACGCCGCGCTCGCAATTCAGGCATTTCGCGAGGATGCGAGCCACCGTGGTCTTGCCGACACCGCGGGTACCGGCGAATAAAAAAGCATGGTGCACGCGATTGCGCTCAAGCGCATGCGCGAGCGCGCGCAGCACGTGCTCCTGGCCGCTCATCTCGGCAAAAGTATGCGGCCGCCATTTGCGCGCCAGTGCGGTGTAGGAGCTCATGCGATATTCAAAGCCTGACGGGAGGTGATCCGCACCAGCCTAAATCTTCGGCACCCGACCGAGCCGTTACCGCTGCTCCCTTCCGGGCCTGACGGGGTTCACGGTAAGTCGTCGCGAAGGAACCGGCGCGGATCACCGTGGACCATTGGCGGAGAGGGTGGGATTCGAACCCACGAACACCCGTGAAGATGTTACTGGAATTCCAGTCCAGCGCCTTCGACCGCTCGGCCACCTCTCCATAATATTCAATTAATTACAAGTGCTTATTCAGGTTAAGTATACCAAGCTGACGGCACGAAGACGCGAAGCGGCGCGCGGGGTGAAGCATCCGGTGAATTCTATCAACGCTAAGCGCGTGACGCCTACTGCGGCGGTGGCAGAGGCAGCTTCTGGGTTGGCGCGGCGCTCGCCGGCACCACGCGCGTGCGCACCCCTTCAGCCTCGCCGCCCGCAAAACTCGGCGGCATGGCCAGGCAAGGCTCGCCCCGCGGACGCGGCGCTTCGGCCTCGTTGAGCGCGGGGATCTTGATGTTGTTGCGCGTTTCGGGCGGGCTCATGCCCTCAGGCACGACCAATGGAACGCCAGGATCCGAGCTGCCCTGGAACGGGCGCTCGCTACAAGCCAGTGCGAGCGAGCGATGGTGAAACAGCGCGCAACCCGTGAGCATGCAGACGGCAGCCACGCCAGCGCACAGCGCGCGCAGCACCCTCACGCCGATTTCGCCTGCGCCATGGCCTCCGGCGGATCAGCGCTGTTGAGCGCTGCACGAACGCGTGCACGAAACGGTTCAGAAAGTTCCGTCAACGGCAGGCGCAGTCCACCCTGAATGAGGCCGCGCTGCGCCATGGCCCATTTGACTGGAATCGGGTTGGTCTCGCAGAACAAAGCCTCGTGTAATGCACGCAACGGCTCGTCGCGGCGCAGCGCCGCGTCGCGATCCCCCTTGAGTGCTGCCGCTACGACCTCCGCCATGGCCTTGGGCACCAGATTCGCCGTCACTGATATCACTCCCCTGGCGCCGTGAGCCATCGCGGCCAGCGCGCTCGCATCATCACCCGATAGGACGCTGAAATGCTCCGGAACCAGCGCCACCAGCTCGCGCACGCGCTCGACCGACGCCACCGCCTCTTTGACCGCAACGATGCGCGGCAGTTTCGCGAGTCGTGCAACCGTCGCCGGCAACATATCGACCGCGGTGCGCGAGGGCACGTTATAGGGCACCACCGGCACGCTCGATGCGGCGGCCACCGCCTCGAAGTGCCGGTACAGTCCTTCCTGGGTCGGCTTGTTATAGGCCGGCGTGACCACTAGCAACGCGTCGACGCCAGCGGCCGACAACAATCGCGCGCGCGCGACCGTCTGCGCGGTGCTGCTCGTGCCGGCTCCGGCGATCAGGGCGGCCCGGCCGCGCAGGCGAACCCGCGCCCGCTCGAGCAGGCCCAGCAGATCCTCATCCGACAGCGTCGCCGACTCTCCGGTCGTACCGCCGACCACGACGCCGCTCGTGCCCGCTGCCAATTGAAATGTGAGCACTCGCTCCCAGGCCGGCCAGTCGATGCTGCCGTCCGGATTCATCGGTGTAACGATGGCGACAAAGCTGCCAGAGAACATGCAGAAATAACCCTCTAATCCAAAGCCGCAAACTCATCGCGGGCGCGCGATGTTACGGGCCGCAGATGTCCCGAGGCAAGTCAGGCGCGGGCGGGCGAGCTCACCGGCGCCCGCAAGCGTTCGCAAGCCGCACCAGTCCCGGTACACTGCCATCCCTTACCGTGACAACAGATCCAATGAAGCAGCATCTGGCCGTATCCGCCATCGGCAGCGACCGCATCGGCATGGTCCACGAGCTGACCCGTGTGATCACCGAATGTGGCGGCAGTATCGCGGAGAGCCGCATGGCAGCATTGGGCGCCGAGTTCGCCATGCTCCTGCTGGTCAACGGCAACTGGCATGCGCTGGCGCGCATCGAGTCCGAGCTCACGCGTCTGGCCGAAACCGACGGCCTGAGCGTACATCTGAAGCGCACCGAGCCGAAGGGAATGCGCGCCGACATGCTGCCCTATTCGATCGATATCGTGAGCCTGGATCAGACCGGTATCGTGGCCGGTCTGTCGGGCTTCTTTGCCAGCCGCGGGATCGACATCAGCGAGGTGTCCACGCGCGGCTATGCGGCGGCACACACGGGGGCACCTATGTTTGCTGTGCAGATGATCATCAGCGTGCCGGGCAAACTGCATGTCGCGCAACTGCGCGAAGAGTTCATGGACTTCTGCGATTCGCTCAACCTCGATGCGATCCTGGAGCCCGTCAAATCATGATCGCCCCGGGCGCAAACAAGGCCAAAAAAAGGGCCACAAAAAAGGGCACAAAAAAGCGTACCAGTGCGCGCTCAGCGGCGCCGACGCGGGCCGCGCTTGGCCGCAAGGTTCCCGATATCACCCTGCCCGCGACCGGCGCACGCGACGTGCGCCTCAGGGATCTGCGCGGGCGCAAGCTCGTGCTGTACTTTTATCCGCGCGATAATACGCCGGGCTGCACGCTCGAGAGCCAGCAGTTCGCAGCTCTGGCGGCGCAGTTCGAACGCGCCGGGGTGGCCCTGCTGGGTGTCTCGCGCGACAGCATTGCATCGCATGATCGATTCCGTGAACAGCACAGCTTGCCGTTCGATCTGCTGTCCGACCCCGAAGAGCGGGCATGCCGGCTGTTCGACGTGATCCGTGAGAAGAAACTATACGGTCGCACGATGCTGGGGGTCGAACGCAGTACATTTCTGATCGACGCCGAAGGCACGCTGCGTCGTGAGTGGCGGCGAGTGAAGGTCGAAGGCCACGCGCGGGAAGTACTGGAAGCGGCGCAATCGCTGTGACGGCTGTTACGGCCACGCGCCGCCTGTACGTGCTCGACACCAACGTGCTGATGCACGATCCGACGGCTATCTTTCGCTTCGAAGAACACGACATCTACCTGCCGATGGTCGTGATCGAGGAGCTCGACGCCAACAAGAAGGGTCTGTCCGAGGCCTCACGCAATGCGCGCCAGGTCAGCCGGTTTCTCGATGACATGATGCGCGGTGTCACCAAGGATCAGATCGATGCCGGTCTGACGATCAGCCCAGGCTACAGCGGCAACCATGGCAAGCGCCCTTCATCGGGGCGGCTGTTTTTTCAGACGCACGAGCTCGCTGGGGGGCTACCGGAAGGACTACCGGGCGCTGGGGCCGATAACCTGATCCTCGGACAGACCCTGTCGTTGCAGCGTCAGTTGCCACAGGCGCGCATCGCGCTGGTATCCAAGGACATCAACCTGCGCATCAAGGCGGCCGTTCTGGGCGTGCATGCCGAGGACTACTACAGCGACAAGACCATCGAAGACGCCGACGTGCTCTACAAGGGCGTGGAGGAGCTGCCGGCTGATTTCTGGGACCGGCACGGCCAGGACATGCGCTCCTGGAAAGACGGCGAGCGCACCTGGTATCAGGTCGGCCCGGCGGCGCCCAGCTGGAAGCCGAATTTGTTCGTGCACGAGGCGAGCCCTCAGGGGATTGAGGCGATTATCCGCAGCATCACGGGCGACTCGGCCACGCTGGAGCTGGCGCGGGATTTTCGCAGCGAGCGCCACAGCGTCTGGGGCATTACCGCGCGCAATCGCGAGCAGAACTTTGCGCTGAACCTGCTCATGGATCCGGATATCGATTTCGTCACGTTGCTCGGGCCTGCTGGCAGCGGCAAGACACTGCTGGCGCTGGCAGCCGGCCTAGCACAAACGCTGGAGCGCAATCGCTTCATCGAAATCGTCATGACGCGCGTGACGGTGCCCCTGGGTGAGGACATCGGCTTTCTGCCGGGTACCGAAGAAGAAAAGATGGAGCCCTGGATGGGCGCGCTGATGGACAACCTGGAAGTGCTCACGCGTAGCGAGGAAGGTGGCAACTGGGGCCGCGCCGCGACCAATGATCTGCTGCGAAATCGCATCAAGATCCGCTCGCTCAACTTCATGCGTGGCCGCACCTTCCTGAACCGCTTCATCATTCTTGATGAGGCCCAGAATCTCACGCCCAAGCAGATGAAGGCGCTGGTCACGCGCGCCGGGCCTGGCAGCAAATTGGTCTGCCTCGGCAATATCGCTCAGATCGATACGCCGTATCTGACCGAGACCACCTGCGGGCTCACCTATGTGGTCAATCGTTTTCACGGCTGGCCACATTCCGGTCATATCACCCTGGTGCGCGGCGAGCGCTCGCGGCTCGCCGATTTCGCATCTGAGGCCCTATGACAGGCATTGTCGGGCACCGTGCCAGGAACCTTGCCGCGGCATTCCCGGTCGAAGTTCCAATTGCTGTAAACTCAAGGTCTTATGCGCCGCACTCTCGCTGCCTTGCTAGGCTGCCTGCTGACATTAACGGCCAACTGGGTTTGGGCGGCCGACGGCAATGCACTGCTTTCAGGCAGCGGCAGCGCAACTCCGCTGAGCAGCAGCCTGCCCGATCTGGGCGGCCCTGCGTACGCGATGGTCACCAAGTTCGACGAGATGCAGATCGGGCGCATGGAGATGAACCAGTTGCGCGACCTGGACATGATCCTGGAGGATCCCGAGGTCACGGATTACCTGCAGCAGCTTGGCTCACGGCTGGCGGCGCAGTCGGGCGTTGAGAATCAGACCTTCACTTACCTCGCATTGCGCGAGCCCATAGTCAATGCGTTCGCGACCTTCGGCGGCTTTGTTTGCATCAACACCGGCCTGATCCTGCTGACCAACGATGAGGGGCAACTCGCCAGCGTCATGGCGCATGAGACCGGTCACGTGGTGCAGCGTCACATGGCACGCATGGTGCAGGCTGAGTCGCGCATGTCGCTGGCGTCGCTCGCAGGTCTGCTGGCAGCCGTGCTGATCGCCGCGGCCAGCGGAGCCGGCGGCCAGGGGATGGAGGGCGCGATCGCCATGAGCCAGGCCATCGCCATGCAGCAGAGCATCAACTTCACGCGCACCCAGGAGGTCGAGGCCGATGAGGTGGGCATTCATTTGATGGCCGGCGCGGGCTTTGATCCGCTGGAGATGGCTTCATTCTTCGAGGAACTGTCGCGCTCGGTGGGCCTGGCCGAGGGACAGATCCCGGCGCTGTTGCAGGACCACCCGGTCACCGCCGAACGCGTCGCGACCGCGCGCACGCATGCGGCGCAATTGCCCCGGGCCCCGCTGCAGCCCGAGTCCCTCAGCTACGCCTTCATGAAAGAGCGCGTACGTGTGCTCGTGACTCCGGCCGAAGCCAGACCGGACCAATATTATGTCGCTTTGCGCAATAACCGGCCGCTGACTGCGGCGGAGCGCTACGGTGAGGCCCTGTTGCAGATGCAAAACGGCCAGGGTGCAAAAGCCGCGCAAACACTCAGTGAGCTGCGATCCACCTATCCGCAGCTCACGATGCTGTATGCGGCGCTGGGCCAGGCCCTGGCCGCATCCGGCCAGCTCGATGCGGCTCTGGACTTGTTCCAACGCTCGAGCGAACTGTTCCCGCGCAACGTCCCGCTGACCGTGCGCTATGCGGAGACATTGCTGCAGGCGGGTCGACCGCAGCAGGCGCATGAGATTCTGCTGGATCTGTTCAACAACGTCGATCCCTCGCCGCCGCAGATCCGTCTGACGGCGGTGGCGGCCAGCGCAGCGGGCGATCCCGGTGACGCCTACTACTACATGGCACAATACGATCTGGCGGGCGGCAATCTGCCGCTGGCCAATCAGCAGCTCGAGCTCGCGCTGGCGGCGCCGAATCTGAGCGCGATACAGCGCGCGCGATTTCGCGCACAGCTCGAGGAGGTTCGAGGCTGGCTGCGCGAACAGCAACAATCGCGCCGCGGTCTGACGGCCGGTCGCTAGGCTATCCCGCTTTGCCTATATGCTGACACCAGGATCGTCGGCACGGCGCCGAGCAGCCGCGCTGGCCGCTATGCTGGGGCTGAGCGCGGCACTGGCGGGTTGCGCCTCCTTGCCGAAGGGGGAGAAGCCCGATCCGCGCGATCGCTTCGAGCGCTTCAACCGCAGCATTTACGCATTCAATACCAAGGCTGATCATTTACTGCTGCGGCCCGTGGCGCGCGGTTACGTGAAGATCACGCCCGCTGCGGTACGCACGAGCGTGCACAACTTTCTCGACAATCTGGCCTATACCAAGACCATCATCAATGATTTCCTTGAGGGCAAATGGCGCGATGGCGGCACCGACACGGCCAGGCTCGTGATCAATACGACCATCGGCATAGGCGGGCTGTTCGATCCGGCCTCCAAAGCGGGCCTGGACCGGCACCATACTGATTTTGGTCAGACGCTGGGCACCTGGGGTGTGCACAGCGGCCCGTATCTGATGTTGCCGATTCTAGGGCCCTCGACGGTGCGTGATGCAATTGGTCTGCTGCCCGACGAATACTCGACGCTGCCAGCCTATATCAGGCCGGTCTGGATACCCTGGACGATCGGCGCGATGCAAGGCATTGATATACGCGTGGGGCTGCTCGATGAAGACAAGCTCCTCGACAGCGCCTATGACCCATATGCCTTCGTGCGCAACGTCTGGCTGCAGCGGCGCGAGTACTTGATCCACGGCGATAGCTCGGCCGCGCCCGAGGAGCCGCCCCCCAGCGACGATGACAGCGGCGCGGCGGCCCCGCCGCACTAGCGCCTTAAAACCGCGCGAGACTCTGCGATTTTGCCGGTGCTGAGCATCCAAGCGCTGCGCAAGCGCTACCGCGTCGAGGGCGCAATGGTGCTCGATGGACTGGAGCTGCAGCTGCAGGCCGGGGAGTTCATCGCCATCATGGGCGAGTCCGGTGCAGGCAAGTCGACGCTGCTGAACATCATCGCCGGCCTGGATCGGCCCGACAGCGGCCGTGTGCTGCTCGATGGCGCAGAGCTCAGCGCGCTAGATGATGACGCGAGCACGCGGCTGCGGCGTGCACGTATCGGCTTTATCTTCCAGGCCTTCCATATCCTGCCCTACCTCACGGTATTGCAGAACGTCGTGCTGCCGCTCGAGCTGCTCGCACTGAGCCGCTCGCAGCGCGAGCCGCGCGCCTTGCAATGGCTCGAGCGCTGCGGTATCGCTGGGCTCGCGCACCGCTATCCGCGCGAGCTCTCGGGTGGAGAATTGCAGCGCATCGCGATCGCGCGTGCGTTGGTCCACGAACCGGCGCTCGTGCTCGCCGATGAGCCGACCGGAAATCTGGACGCAGCCACCGCGGCACAGATACTGGCGCTGCTGCGCCAGCAGGTGCACGCCAGCGGCGCGAGCGCGATCCTGATCACGCATTCGCTGGCCGCCGCGCACAGCGCCGATCGTATCTGGCAGCTGCAGGCCGGCCGACTCGAGCCTCTGGCCGCATGAATGCGCGGCGCGGCGCACGGATCGCCTGGCGCGTACTGTCGCTGGCGCAATGGCGTGAGCAGCCCCTCAGAGTAATCACGGCCGTGCTCGCGATCAGCCTCGGGGTCGCACTCGGGGCAGCGGTCTACCTGATCAACACGGCCTCATTGATGCAGTTCGAGCAGGCGACACGGCACCTGCTCGGCGATGCCGACATCGTCGTGCGCGGCCCGGCGAGCGGCTTTGACGAGTCCGTGTTCGTCACACTCGCGCAGGACCAGGCCGTCAGCATCGCCAGTCCCGTGCTCGAGCTCGATGTGGATCTCGCACGGGCGCAAGCCGATCGTGCAACGCTGAAGGTCCTCGCTCTTGACCCTTTGCGCGCGCTGGCGCTGCAGCCGCAGCTGGTCGGCGCTCTGGCCGGGGACATCACGGCGTTATTTGCGCACGATGCGATTGTGTTGAGCCGCGCGGCCGCCAGTGCACTCGGGCTGCAGCGCGCCGACGTACTGTCGATCGTTGTGGGCGGCACGGTGCGCACGCTGCGCATCATCGATGTGCTGCCTGAAGATGCCTATCCGCAAGCGCTCGGGATCATGGATATCGGCGCCGCGCAGTGGACGCTTGCACGTCTGGGCAAACTCAACCGCGTGGATCTGCAGCTGCGGCCCGGTGTCGATACGCGCAGCGTACGCGCGCGGCTCGGCAGTGCGCTGCCTGCCGGGGTGTTTGCGCTCACACCGCAGATCGAGCGCGGCCGGGCCGCGACCGTCACGCGCGCCTATCGCGTCAATCTGGATGTGCTCGCGCTGGTCGCGCTGCTGACGGGCGCGTTTCTGATTTTTTCAACGCAATGGCTGTCGGTACTGCGGCGGCGCATGGCCTTGGGCTTGCTGCGCGCGCTGGGCGTGACGCGCAACGAGCTGCGCCTGGCCTTGCTGGCCGAGAGCGCCGTGATCGGGCTCGCGGGCTCCGTGCTTGGCGTGCTGCTCGGCGCGGGCGCGGCGCTGCTCATGCTGCGATATCTCGGGGCTGATCTGGGAAGCCCGCAGTATGCAGCGCTCGGCGCAGTCCTGAGAGTGCATGCCGGGCCGTTGCTGTGCTTCGTGCTCATCGGCACCGGCGCGGCCTGCGCTGGTGGCGCGTTGCCCGCTTTTCAGGCGGCACAGCGTGCGCCGGCATTGGCGCTAAAGGCTGGCGACGCCGAGCAGGATCTGAGCCGCCTGCGCACGACGCTGCCGGGAGTGGCGTTGAGCGCTCTGGGCGCCCTGCTCGCCTGGCTGCCGCCGACCGGCGGTCTGCCCATAGCCGGATACTTCGCGATCGCGGCGCTCTTGTTCGGTTCGGTGTTATTGGTGCCCGCCGTGACGCGCCGCGCCCTGGCCTCGATTCCCGCGAGCGGCCGCCTCATTTTCGATACCGCGCTCGCCCAACTGCGCGGCAGTCCTGCCTCCGCCAGCGTGAGCCTGAGCTCGATCATCGTGAGCTTCAGCCTCATGGTCGCCATGGCCATCATGGTGCATTCGTTTCGCGCCTCGTTCGAGCTCTGGCTGACCAAACTACTGCCGGCGGACCTGCAGCTGCGCCTCGGCGAAGGCGACGACAGCGCAGCCCTGTCAGTGCCGATGCAGGCGCGCATTGCCGTGGTGCCCGGCGTGGCACGCGTTGAATTTCGCCGCTTGCGCCCGATCCTGCTGCAGGCCGGGCGTGTGCCCGTCACATTGATCGCGCGCGACATGGCTGGGCAGCGCGCGGCCGACGCTCTGCCCTTGTTGCGCGAGGCGCCTCTACCGGCGCTCGAGCCGCTGGCGCCAGCCTGGATCTCCGAAGCCGTGCAGGATCTGTACGGCCTTCGAGCTGGCGAGTCGCTCGAGCTGCCGCTTGACGGCCGCAACGTACGCTTCTTCATCGCCGGCATTTGGCGCGATTACGTGCGCAGCGCCGGCGCCATCGTGATCAGACGCGAGGATTACCTGCACGCAACCGGCGATTCCAGCGCCAACTACGCTTCGATCTGGCGACAACCAGACAGCAGCGAGGCAGCGATCGCGGCGCAGATTCGCGCGACTCTGGGTGTGGGCGCTGCGCTCGAGATCATCTCGAGCCCGGAATTGCGCGAGCGCTCATTGATGGCGTTCGATCGCGCCTTTGTCATCACCTACGCGCTCGAGGCCGTCGCAGTCCTGATCGGCCTGCTCGGCGTGAGCGTTGCGGCCAGTTCGACTGCACTGGCGCGTCGCGCGCAGTTCGGCATGCTGCGTCATATCGGCATGCTGCGCGCCCAGGTGCTCTGGATGCTGGCCAGCGAGGGTGCGATCCTCAGTGCGCTGGCCGTGCTCTACGGACTGTTGCTCGGCGGGCTGCTGAGCCTCATCCTCGTCTACGTGATCAATCGTCAGTCCTTCAACTGGAGCATTGATCTGTCCGTGCCATGGCTCGAACTGGCCGCGCTGGGCGCCGCGTTGATCGCGGCCTCCGCGCTCACGGCACTCTGGAGCGGTCGGGCGGCCATGAGTCAGGATCCGATTCGGGCCGTGCGTGAGGATTGGTGAGTCAAGCCCCGCGCACATTGGCGCCTCGCCTGATCCTGGCACTCGTCACAATCGCACTGAGCGCCGTGGCCCCGCCAGCGCCCAATGCACACGCGGCCAGCCAAGCGGACGAGTTCCCAGCGGTGCTGCCGGGCTACACGCTGGAGTTTCCGCGCGACTACGGCAGCCATCCGCAATTTCGCATCGAGTGGTGGTATGTGACGGGCTGGCTCACGACGCTCAAGCACGAAACGCTCGGCTTTCAGGTCACCTTCTTTCGCACGCGAACGGCCTTCGCCGAAGCCAATCCCAGCGCCTTCGCGCCGCGGCAACTGTTGATCGCGCACTGCGCGATCAGCGATCCGGCGCTGGGTCGACTCTGGCACGACCAACGCGTGCGCCGTACCGGCCTGGGCCTGGCCGAGGCACAGACCATGGATACGCGCGTCTGGCTCGACGATTGGCAGCTCGAGCGCGCGGCGGGCAGCTATCTTGCGCGCGTGCGTGCGCAGGACTTCGCCTTGAACCTGAGCCTTGAGCCCACGCAGCCGCCATTGCTCAACGGTATTGCAGGCTACAGCCAGAAGGCGCCCGCAGCGCTGTCGGCGAGCTACTACTACAGCCAACCGCATCTGCAGGTCAGTGGCAGCGTCGAGCGTGCCGGACGAATCGATCAGGTGCACGGCGAGGCGTGGCTGGATCATGAGTGGTCCAGCCAGTATCTGGATCCGCAGGCCGAGGGCTGGGATTGGATCGGCTTGAACCTCGATGATGGCAGCGCCCTGATGGCCTTTCGTATCCGCGACCGGCAGGGACAGCCGTACTGGGCAGGCGCCACGCTGCGCGAACCGACCGGTCAGGTGCGCAGCTTTGGGCCCGACGCCATCAGCTTCACGCCACGGCGCAGCTGGCGCTCAGCGCGCAGCAACGTGAGCTATCCGGTGAGCTGGACGGTGCGGGTCGGGGCGCGTGAATTCGAGCTCGAGCCGCTG
>JBEKWD010000028.1:0-12496 GCA_049513435.1 Steroidobacteraceae bacterium
AGCGTGCGCATTCTCGAGAAGGATTATTTCGTCGCCTGTGCTCCCGAGGAGCGCAGCGAACTGCTCGACAGTGCCGAAATGCTCAACAGCCGCATGCGCGAGATCCGCGACAGCGGCAAGATCGTAGGCTTGGATCGCATTGCTGTCATGGCGGCGCTCAACCTCGCACACGAGGTCATTCGGCTCAGCGCCAATTCCACTGGCAACTCGCAGGAGCTGACCCATCGGCTCAAGAGCCTGCGCGAGCGCGTGGAAATATCCCTGGAGAAGGGCCAGCAGCTCGAGCTTTGAGGGCCTGCTGCGCTGCGCGTCCGTGACGTGCGTCGTACGACAGGTGACTCGGCTTTGGTGTAGAGTGACTGCAAGCGTCGCCTGCGGTGTTCGATAAGTGGACTGGGTTACCTCTCGACCCTAATTGAAACACCCAGGGATCGATAGCCTTGCTGACAGCACTGTGCAGGTCTGCCTTGCAGCAGAAAGCCTTACCTGTCGCAGGTGATCCCACTTGTTGCTCCGGTCGAGAGCAACGGTTCGCACCGGCAGTTGCGGGTGACGCCCTTTGAATAATCCTGCGGCTGCCGAGCCGACCGGGTCCTCGGCGACACGCGATGCTCTGCGGCGAGTGTTGCGCAGCCGCCGCGGCGCGCTCGGTGAGGCGCAGCGCAATGCCGCCTCACAGGCTATCGCGCGACACATCGGCGCCACGAATTGGCTGCATGGGGCGCGGCCCATCGGGCTCTACGTCTCAGTCGGCTACGAGGTGCGCACCGACGCCCTGCGAACCCTTGCGCGGCGCCGTCACTGCACGGTCTACCTGCCGCGCATCGCCGATTACCGCCGGCGCGTCATGGTATTCACGCGCGAGCGCGAGCCGCTCATGCTGCGCAATCGTCACGGTATACCGGAGCCCGCGAGCGCACATTGGGTAGCGGCGCGCACGCTGTCGGTCGTGTTCGTGCCATTGCTGGGCTTTGATCTGCGCGGTACGCGCTTGGGCGCGGGCGCCGGATACTACGATCGATTGTTCGCCTACCGCCGCCACCGGCACACCTGGCAGCGGCCATTGTTGATCGGTCTGGCTTATAGTTGCCAACGGGTCGAACACATCGAGCCCACGGGCCATGATGTGCCACTCGATGCAGTGGTCACTGAGGAGGGTGTGGTGCGATTGACTCGCCCGGCACCTTGACGCATGAACTATTGGCTGCTCAAAACCGAGCCTACGAGCTTCAGTATCGACGATCTCGAGGCCGCGCCGCATAAAACCACGAGCTGGACGGGCGTACGCAATTACCAGGCTCGCAATCTGATCCGCGATCAGATTCACAAGGGTGATGAAGCGTTCCTGTACCACTCGAGCACCGAGCACACCGGCATCGCCGGCATCGTGCGCGTGGCACGCGGCGCCTATCCGGACCCGAGCGCCTTCGATCGACGCGATCCGCATTACGATCCTGCCGGCAGTGCGCGCGCGCCGCGCTGGTATACGTTCGATGTGCGCCTGGCACGCCGCTTCAAACGCGTCATAGGACTCGATGAGCTGCGCGTGCACGCGACCGATGCGCTCGAGGGCATGCTGCTCCTGCGTGCAGGCAATCGGCTGTCGGTGACGCCAGTGGAACACGCGCATTGGCGATTCATTCTCACGCTCGAGTGATGCGCATGCCGATGTGAGCGAATTCACATCGCACTGGATGCCTACTCGCTTGCTTGTAATTTTGCAACGCGTGTATATACTCGAACCCCGGACTAACCTGACATGGAGATCTAGTCATGGCGAAAGCAAAGAAGAAGGCCAAGAAGAAAGCTTCTAAAAAGAAGTAAGGCCTTCAGCAGCGGCGGGCTTGGATGACCTCCTCGCTCGCCGCACTTCAAAGCTTCAAGCAGTGCCCGCATCAGCGGGCACTGTCGTTTCAGGCCCCGCTCTCGCCTTAGATAAGTTCACATGAACGAGTTGCAACCGCCCAGCCTTGATGATGCGCAGGCCGGAAAACAGCGCGCCGCGCTAGCGGCCCTCGAGTATGTCGAGGCGGGCTCGATTCTCGGTGTGGGCACCGGCAGCACGGTCAACGCACTGATTGAGCTGCTCGCTGCGCAGGCCTCCCGCCTGCGCTTGCGCGGTGCGGTTTCGAGCTCCGAGGCCAGCAGCGCGCGTCTGCGCAGCCAGGGCATAGCCGTGCTGGATCTCAATACGCTCGACGCGCTGGGGCTCTATATCGATGGCGCCGATGAAGCCAACCGCGCCCGTGAGCTCATCAAGGGTGGAGGCGCCGCGCTCACGCGCGAGAAGATTCTCGCCGCCGCGGCCGAGCGCTTCATCTGCATTGTCGATGAGAGCAAACTGGTCACGACGCTGGGCGGCTTTGCGTTGCCGGTGGAAGTGATCCCGATGGCGCGCCGCTACGTTGCCGATCGCATCACGAGCCTCGGCGGCCGTCCGGTCTGGCGCGAGGGCATCGTCACCGACAATGGCAATCACATTCTCGACGTGCACGGTCTGATGATCAGTGATGCGATCGCGACCGAGTGCGCCATCGATCAGATTACCGGCGTCGTCACGGTAGGATTGTTCGCCCGGCGTCCCGCTGACCTGTTGATCGTGGGCAATGCGCAGGGCGTAGAGAAAATCTAAACTACCGCCGGCCGCGAGCCGGTCCGCGCAACATACCGGCGGTGAATTGGCTGGGGGACTAGGATTCGAACCTAGGTTAGCGGAGTCAGAGTCCGCGGTCCTACCACTAGACGATCCCCCAGCAGATACCGGCTCTGACCGCCCCTGCGGGCTAAGCTGTGCGCTCAGCGCTTCGAGTACTGCGGTCCGCGACGCGCCTTGCGACGACCGACCTTCTTGCGTTCGACCTCGCGTGCATCGCGCGTGACAAAGCCCGCCTGCCGCAGCGGCTTGCGCAGCGCCTCGTCATAATTGATCAGTGCCCGCGCGATCCCGTGGCGAATCGCGCCCGCCTGGCCGGTGATGCCGCCGCCATCTACCTGCACCCTGATGTCGAAGGCGTTAGCGAGCTGCACCGCTTCGAGCGGCTGGCGCACGATCATGCGCCCGGTTTCACGGCCGAAGTATTCGTCGATCGGCCGCCGATTGATCGTAATGCGGCCGTTGCCCGCCTGCAGATGGACCCGCGCCGTGGCGCTTTTGCGCCGCCCGGTGCCGTAATTGACGTTGGCTGGCATGAGGTGTTCCTAAAGGGGCGATACTTTAAAGCTCGAGCTCGAGCGCTTTGGGCTGCTGCGCAGCATGCGGATGCTTGTCGCCGGCGAATACGTGCAGCTTGCGCAGCATCTTTCTGCCGAGGGTATTCTTCGGCAGCATTCCCTTGACCGCGTATTCGATGGCCCGCTCGGGGTGCTCCTTGAGCAGCTTGCCCAGCGCGACCGTCTTGAGATTGCCTAGGAAGCCGGTATAGCGATGGTAGAGCTTGTCATCGAGCTTGTTGCCAGTTACGACGATCTGCTCGGCGTTGAGCACGACGATATGGTCACCCATATCCACGTGCGGGCTGTAATCAGCCTTGTGCTTGCCCTTGAGCCGCAGGGCGATGCGCGATGCCAGTCTGCCTAGGGTTTTGCCCTTGGCGTCAATGACATACCAGTCTGCGCGCACGCTCGCCGGCTGGGCGAATGCAGTCTTCATCTCGTAGGGATCCTGCGGTTTTAAGCAAACCGCACTATCTGTAAAACGGCCGGGGAGTGTACTCAAGGCGTCAGGGCTTTGCAAAACGACCTGGCGCGCTCCCTTGCCCTGCAGCCTCAGGGTCGATGCGGCTGCCGTATGACATATAATCGAGCTCATGCCGGCCCGACACGTACTCGATGCAGTGCTCAAGGCAGCGGATGAGGCTCTGCGTACCTTGTTTGCGCCAGCACACGCCCAGCGAGCGCCCGTCCTGCCTGCCGATAGCGGCACGCTGAGCCAGCGCGAGAAACGTCATGCAGCCGGCCTCATGCGCGTAAATCATGCCGGCGAGATCGCCGCGCAGGGCCTCTACCGTGGCCAGGCCGCCGTAGCGCGGTCGCGCTCGACCCGCGAGTTACTGCAGCACGCGGCCGCAGAAGAGGCCGAACATCTGGCCTGGTGTGAGGCGCGGCTGGCTGAGCTGGATGCGCGGCCGAGCCGCCTGAATCCTTTGTGGTACTTCGGCTCCTTCGGTCTGGGGACCCTCGCGGCTGCGCTTGGCGACGCCGTCAGTCTGGGGTTCGTGACCGAGACCGAGACGCAGGTCGAGGGCCACCTCGCAAGCCATCTGGAGCGGCTGCCTTCGGCCGATCAGCGCAGCCGCAAAATCGTCGAGCTCATGCGCAGCGAAGAGGCCGGTCACGGCCAGGTGGCGCGCGCTGCGGGCGCGGCCGAGCTGCCGGCGCCGATTCCGACGCTGATGCGCTATGCCGCTCGGGTCATGACCGGCACGGCCTATTGGCTTTGAGCGCACGGGGCCAGCGCAAGGGGAGCGCAACTTGCGCGCGGCGCCTGTCTCTTGCAGCCTATACAAATTGTGTAATAAAACCCTGCACGGGTCGTCGCTTCACCAACGCATGAAGGCGAGATAATCATGGAAGAGAATGTCAGACCACTGAGCGACATTCCTGCGATCAACCGGTTTCTGAGCTATTGCCGCATTCGCACGGTGCCGTCCAAGACCGTGCTGATACACGCCGGCGATCTGCCTGATGTGCTCTACTACATCATCAGCGGCTCGGTCGAGGTCATGATCGAGGACGAGGAAGGCAATGAGATGGTCCTCGCCTACCTCAATAAAGGACAGTTCTTCGGCGAGATGGGCCTGTTCTATGAGCAGCCCACGCGCAGCGCCTGGGTGCGCACCCGCAACGCCTGCGAGCTCGCCGAGATGACTTATCCACGCTTCCGCCAGGTCGCCACCGAGAGCCCGGGGCTGATCTTCGAGCTGGCCACGCAACTGGCAACGCGACTGGATCGCACCAATCGCAAGCTCGGCGATCTGGCCTTCGTCGATGTGACCGGGCGCGTGGCGCACGCGATCACCGGTCTGTGCGACGAACCCGATGCGATGACGCACCCCGAAGGCATGCAGATCAAGGTCTCGCGCCAGGAGCTCTCGCGCCTGGTCGGCTGCTCGCGCGAGATGGCTGGCCGCGTACTCAAAGTGCTCGAGGACCAGGGACTATTGCGGGCGACCGGCAAGACCATCGTCGTCTTCAACGCGCGCCCGAAGATGAAGACCCGTCCGGTTATCGTGCCTTCAAAACCCATGCGCGAACGCATGCCCGAGCCGCGAAGCAAACCGTCGCCGGGCGCGGACGATGAGGATGACGACGATGATGATGATGAGGACGACGAAACCTAAAAGCGCACCGCCCGCGCGCTGCTTTAGGTCTTGACCCCGCCGATCTGCGCCAGCGCTGCGCGCATCGCCCGAATCGTAGCGCCGTAGTCCTCGCTGCCAAAGATCGCCGAGCCGGAGACAAACGTGTCGGCGCCGGCCTGTGCCACGGCCGCGATGTTGTCCACTTTGATCCCGCCATCGACTTGCACACGCACGTCGCGGCCGCTGCGGCTCACTCGTTTGCGAACCTCGGCAATCTTGCGCAGCGTGCCGGTAATGAACTCCTGTCCACCGAAGCCCGGATTCACCGACATCAGCAGTACCTGATCGAGATGCTCGAGCGTGTAGTCGAGCCAGTCGAGCGACGTGGCCGGATTGATCGCCAGTCCCGGCTTGCAGCCGTGATCGCGAATGAGCTCAATGGTGCGGTCCACGTGCTGCGTGGCCTCGGGATGAAAGCTGATGTAGGTCGCGCCCGCGGCGGCAAAATCAGGCACGATGCGGTCCACCGGACTGACCATCAAATGCACGTCGATCGGCGCCGTGATGCCGTGGCGGCGCAGGGCCTCGCACACGACCGGACCCACGGTGAGGTTCGGTACGTAGTGATTGTCCATGACGTCGAAGTGCACGCTGTCCGCGCCGGCCGCGAGTACCGTCTCGACTTCCTCGGCCAGACGCGCGAAGTCGGCTGACAGAATCGACGCCGCTATCCATTGCATCGGCGCGAGTCTAGCGCATACCCCGCCGAGCGCGAATGAGCTCGTAGGCCGCCTGAATCTGCTGCGTACGCTCCTTAGCGCGCTCGAGCATCGATTCGGGCAGGCCGTTGGCCCGCAGCTTATCGGGATGATGCCGGCTCATCTGTCGCCGGTAGCACTTGACGATCTGCTCATCCGACATCACGGGCTCGGCGAGCAACATCGTATAGGCCTGCGCGATGCGCTCCTGGCTGACCGGCGCGGCATTTGGACCGCTGCCGCCGCCAGCGCCACCCGCCGCGCCCGCGGCCCCGCCCGCCATGCCGTAGCTCCAGCGCAGCACGCTCTCGAGCCGGGCAAACTCAGCCGGCCCCAGGCCGAGCAGCAGCGCGACGCGGCGCAAGCGCGCGCGCGGCAACTCCGTGAGGCCATCGCCCGCGAGGGCGGCTTGCAGCTGGATCTCGACCATGAAATTGGCCAGATCCGGATACGCTGCGATGGCACTGCGCAGGCGCCGCAGCGCCGCGTCCAGATCGAAGTCCGGCTGCTTGCCTTCGTTGAAGTACTGCATGGCCGCGAGCATCTGCGCCGGATTCAGACGCAAGGCATGCATGACTGCGCGCGCCGAGGCGATCTCCTGCTCTGAGACGCGACCGTCCGCCTTCGCGATGTGTCCCATCACAAGAAAGGTCGTGGGAAAGAACAGCTCGTTGACGAGCTTCGGGTCCGCGCCACCGGAGCCCAGCAGCGTGCCGAAGGTCGCGCCGGTGTCGAATTGATGACCGATGAACGCGCCCACGACCGCTCCCCACGGACCCATGGCCGCGAGACCGAGAACGCCGCCGATGATTTTTCCGCCCCAATTCATGATCCGGTCACTACCAGAATTCGCCCAGACGCTGCGCTTGACCCTGCCGCGGCCGCAGCGGCAAGATGCGCGCCCCGCAGTTACGCGCCGGGTATGGTAGCAAGCCTTGGCCACGACACCCGATACGCTTGCGCAAAGCGCGCTCTACCGTACGGATCTAAAAGGTCTGCAGTGCCTGCATCGCGGCAAGGTGCGCGACGTCTATGCGCTCGACGCGCAGCGCCTGCTGATCGTCACCACTGATCGCCTGTCGGCCTTCGATGTCGTGCTGCCCGATCCCATCCCCGGCAAAGGCCGCGTGCTCGACGAGATCTCGCGCTTCTGGTTTGCGCGCACGAGCCAGATCATCGGCAACCATCTGACCGATGAGCCGCTCGAGCGCGCCACGCGCGATGCAGCCGAGCTGGCGCTGCTCGAGGGCCGAGCCGTAATCGTGCACCGACTCGAGGCACTGCCGATCGAGGCCGTGGTGCGCGGCTATCTGAGTGGCTCGGGCTGGAAGGACTATCAGGCCAGCGGCAGCCTCTGCGGCATCGTTCTGCCAGCCGGACTGCAGCAGGCGCAGGCGCTGCCCAAGCCGTTGTTCACGCCGGCCACCAAGGCTGCGGCCGGCGAGCACGATGAGAACATCTCGTTCGAGCACACCGTGCGGCTGCTCGGTGCCCCGCGCGCGGCCGCCGTGCGCGAGATCGCGCTGGCGCTCTATGAGTTCGCGGCCGCATATGCGCGTCGCCGCGGCATCATCATTGCCGATACCAAATTCGAGTTCGGCCTGGATCGCAGCGGCAAGCTGAGGTTGATCGATGAGGTCCTCACACCCGACTCGTCGCGCTTCTGGCCGGCCGATACCTGGCGCGTCGGCAGCAGCCCGCCGTCGTTTGATAAGCAGTACGTGCGCGACTACCTGGAAGGCCTGGACTGGAACAAGCGCGCACCCGGGCCGCGCCTGCCCGCTGCGGTCATCGAGCGCACGGGGGAAAAATACCGCGAAGCGCTGCGACGGCTGACGGGGCCGGAGCTCACGGCGCCGTAAGGCTCACTCGCCGGCGATGGTCATATCCTCGATCAGCAGCGAGCCGGTACGAATCGCACCCTGCATATCGACGTCAGTGCCGATCGCCACGATCGCGCGCAGCATCTGGCGCAGATTGCCCGCGATCGTGAGTTCGTGCACGGGATAGGCGATAGCGCCGTTCTCGACCCAGAAGCCGCTGGCGCCGCGCGAATAGTCGCCGGTGACGCCGTTGACCCCCTGCCCCATGAGCTCGGTCACGTACAGTCCCCGACCCATGAGCGCGAGCAATTGCTCGAAGCTGGCACTGTTTTGGCTCGTGCCTTGGGCGCCGGCTGTGAGCAGCAGATTGTGTATGCCGCCGGCATTGCCGGTGGTCTGCAGGCCGAGTTTGCGCGCCGAGTAGCTGCCCAATACGTAGCCCTGCAACACTCCGGCGCGCACCAGCTCGCGATCGCGCGTCGTCACGCCCTCGGCATCGAACGGGCTGCTCGCGAGCCCCTGGGGCAGATGCGGCCGTTCAACGATATCGAGGAAGGCGGGGAAGATCTGCTGGCCGGCGGCGTCGAGCAGAAACGAGGCACGCCGATACTGGCTGGCGCCACGAATCGCGCCGACGAAATGCCCGTATACGCCGCGCGCGAGCTCCGGGGCAAACAACACCGGGGCACGCCGCGTAGAGAGCCTGCGGGCGCCCAGGCGCCGGACCGCGCGGCGCGCCGCGTGCAGCCCGATGGCCGCCGCGTCCTCGAGCCCCTGGGCGCGGCGCGCCACCGAATGCCAGTAGTCGCGCTGCATTTCCTCGCCTTCCTCTGCTACCAGCGCACAGCCGATGCTGTGGCTCGTGCTCGGATAGCCTTGCAGAAAACCATGACTGTTGCCGTAGACGCGCACGCCACTGTGAGTATTGACGCTCGCGCCCTCCGAGTTTTTCAGGCGCGCATCGCTCTGCAGCCCTGCCGCCTCGCAATCGCGCGCCAGCGTGATCGCCTGCTCGGGCGCAAGGTCCCACGGGTGGTATAGATCCAGATCCGGCACGTCGTGCGCTAGCGCCTCGGGGTCGGCCAGTCCGGCAAACTCATCCCTCGCTGTGTGCCGTGCGATCGCCGCGGCCTTCTGCACGGTCTCGCGCACGGCCTGCGGCCGCAGATCAGCCGTGCTCGCGGAACCCTTGGCTTGGCCAAAATACGCGGTCACCGACAGCCCGCGGTCGCGGTGGTATTCGATGGTATCGACCTCGCCGAGCCGCACCGTCGCGCTCAGGCCCCGCTGCAGGCTCGCATCGGCCTCGGCCTGGCTCGCCCCGGCCGCGCGCGCCAGCGTGAGTGCGAGGCCGACGACTTCCATGAGCTCACTGATCCGCGAGACATCGACGCTCTGCGACATGATTGGTTCCCTCTTACGCGGCGCAGGCGTGCCACCCGGCAACCGGCCTCATCGTGTGCGATGATCGCCATTGAATTGTAGCAGCGTGTCGCACGCACTCCGGCGCAACACATGAACGATCCCAGTCCACCCGATGCTCGCTCAGCGCAGCCGGCCGAGCGGCCGAGCCGTTCGGCCCGCAAGCGCAGCGCCGAAGCCGTGCAGCGACTCGGCGAGCGCTTGCTCACGCTCAAGCCGCAGCAACTGCGGCAACTGGAACTGCCGCCAATCCTGCTCGAGAGCATTCTCGAGACGCAGGCCCTGCGTAGCCGCTCAGCGCATGCGCGCGCGCGCCAGTATATCGGGCGGCTCATGCGCGCGATCGATCCGCTGCCGATCGAGCGTGCGCTGGCCGCGCACGCGCCGGCCGGGCGACCCCGAAATGCTAAGATACCGCGATGAAAGCGCGAGTCGGCATCATCATGGGATCGAAGTCGGATTGGGAGACCATGAGCGCCGCCGCCGAGAGTCTCGAGCAACTCAACGTCGCCTACGAGGCGCGCGTGGTCTCGGCGCATCGCACACCTGATCTGCTGTTTGAATACGCCGCGGGCGCCGCCGCGCGCGGCCTCGAGGTGCTGATCGCCGGCGCGGGTGGCGCAGCGCATCTGCCGGGCATGGCTGCGTCCAAGACCACATTGCCGGTGCTGGGTGTGCCCGTGCCGACGCGCGCCTTCAACGGCCTGGACTCATTGTTGTCGATCGTGCAGATGCCGGCCGGAATTCCGGTCGCGACCTTTGCGGTCGGCAGCGCGGGCGCAACCAACGCCGCGTTGTTTGCGGCGGCGATCCTGGCGCTGCGTGATGCGTCGGTCGCCGAGGCGCTGCAACGCCACCGCCAGGCGCAGACGGCGGCCGTACTGGCCCGCCCCGATCCTCGCCTGGCGGGCTGAGCCGACCGCGCACGAATGACCGCTGGCCCGTGACTATTGGCGTGGTCGGCGGCGGTCAGCTCGGCGCGATGCTCGCGCTCGCCGGCTATCCGCTTGGCCTGGATTTCCTGTTCCTCGATCGCAGCGCGGCGACGCCCGCGGGGCGCATCGCGCCGATCCTGAGCGGGGACTTTGCCGACCGTGCGCTGTTGCGAGAACTCGCCGAGCGCTGCGAGGTCATCAGCTTTGATTGGGAGAACGTATCGGTGGAGGCGTTGCGCGCCGCGACCCGCCATAGCCGCGTGCGCATCGCCCCGCCGCTCGCCGCGCTCGCGGCCGCGCAGGACCGCCTGAGCGAGAAGCGCACATTTGAGCGCCTGGCAATACCCACGACGCATTTCGCGCCGGTGGACTCGCGCGCAATGCTCGAGCGGGCCGTCGCGCGCATCGGTCTGCCCGGCGTGCTCAAGACCCGACGCTTGGGCTATGACGGCAAAGGACAATGCGTACTACGCCATGCGCGCGATATCGAAGCGGCCTGGCAGCGCCTGGGCAGCGTGCCGTTGTTGTATGAGCAGTTTGTGCCCTTCGATTATGAAGTCTCAATAATTGGCGTACGCGCACGAGCGGGCGCGACGGCGATCTATCCACTCAATCGCAACTATCACGTCGATGGCATTCTGCGCCTCACACTGGCGCCGTATGCAGCGCCACGGCTCGAGCGCGCGGCGGCCATGCACGTGCGGCGCGTACTCGAGGCGTTCCGCTATGTCGGCGTGCTGGCCATCGAATTCTTTGTCCACAAGGGTCGCTTGATTGCTAACGAAATGGCGCCGAGGGTCCACAACTCCGGTCACTGGACCATCGAGGGGGCACTCACGAGCCAGTTCGAGAATCATGTGCGCGCGATCGCGGGCCTGCCGCTTGGCAGTACTCGCGCGCTCGGTCACGCCGCCATGATCAACCTGATCGGTCAGATGCCCGCGCGCGCCGCGCTGCTGGCCGAAGCCGGCCTGCACCTACATGAATATGGCAAAGAGCCGCGCCCTGACCGCAAGCTCGGGCATTGTACCCTGGTAGAGTCGAGCGCCCGCCTTTGCAAGGTGCGCGCCACAGGTCTGATGAGACGCCTATATCCGCATCTGTCATTCAACCCGTAGTATCCTCCAACGCCGATGTATATCGAACTGTTCAGACTCAGGGAACTGCCTTTCCGGCTGAGCCCGGATCCCCAGTTTCTGTATCTGAGTCAGGCGCATGCGCGCGCCAAAGCTTACATGGAATCGACCGTGTGGTTCACCGACGGCTTCGTCGTGATCACCGGGGAGATCGGTTGCGGCAAGACCACGCTGATCGAGACCTTTCTGCGCGAGCTCGAGAACGACGTGCTGGTCGCACAGATCGTGCAGACACAGGTCAACTCGACCGAATTCCTGCAATCGGTGCTCGTGGCGTTCGGCTTCAAACCCTTCCGCATGAAGAAGGCCGAATTGATCGCGACGCTCAATGAATTTCTCGTCGAGCAGTACCGCGACGGCCGCAAGATCATGCTCGTGATCGATGAGGCTCAGAACCTGAGCCCGCGCGTGCTCGAGGAAGTGCGCATGCTCTCGGGCGTCGAGGCCACGAAGGAAAAGATCCTGCGCATCATCCTGGCGGGCCAGCCCGAGCTCAGTCTGAAGCTCGACGCACCCGAGCTGCAGCAACTGCGCCAGCGCGTGCGGCTGCGCTTCCATCTGCCCGCGCTCACGAACAGCGAAACGCACGCCTACATCCTGCACCGGCTGGAGGTTGCCGGCTCGCACGGACGCGAGATCTTTCTGCCCGATACCTATGAGACGATCTTTCGCTATACGGGCGGTGTGCCCCGCCTGATAAATACGCTGTGCGACACCGCCATGCTTTCCGCCTCGGTCAAGGACCGCGACAGCGTGCAGCTGGATGACGTGCGCGCCGCGATCACGGAACTGCAATGGGTCGAATACAGCTCGCCGACCGGATCACGGCTCGTGAACATGCCCGAGTCGGAAGCTGGCGATGGCAGCGAGGAGAGCGCAGGCGCCACGAGCGAGGGGGTGCCGCTGGCGCGCATTTTGCTGGCCAATGCCGGCCATACAGTCAGCGAGCACGAGCTGTATCCGGGCCGGCTGATCATCGGCCGCACGCCGGCCAATGACGTGCAGATTGACAGCCGCTTCGTGAGCCGCCATCACTGCCAGATTCTGACCACGGCGCAGAGCTGCGTGATCGAGGACCTCAACAGCACCAACGGCATCTACGTGCAGTCCAAGCGCGTGCGC
>JBEKWD010000029.1:0-12486 GCA_049513435.1 Steroidobacteraceae bacterium
CTGGGAGACCGTGGCGCAGACGGTACTGTTGCCGCCACAGGTCTGGGTGCTCAAGCGTGAGCTGACCTGGATCCCATTTGTCGGCTGGGGCATGCTGCAGCTGCGTGCGATCGCCGTGGATCGGCGCGGCGGCCCAACGGTGGTGCGAGAGGTCGTGCAACAGGGCAAGGCGCGGCTAGCCGAGGGCGAATGGGTCGTATTCTTTCCGGAAGGCACACGCATGCCGCCGGGCGAGACGCGCAAATATGGGTCCAGCGGCGCGGCACTGGCGGCCGAAGCCGAGCGCCTGATCCTGCCGATCGCGCATGACGCGGGGTACTACTGGCCGCGGCGCGGGCTGCTGAAAAAACCCGGTACGATTCGCGTCGTGATCGGCGCGCCGATTGCGGCCGCTGGTCGCCACCCGCGCGAGCTCAACGCCGCCGCGCAGGCCTGGATCGAGGCGAATTCAAGACACTAAAGCGCACTAGGCGCGGCGCAAAACCAGCAATTTGGCGATCATGCTCTGGACGCTCTCGCCGCGCTGATTTCGCGTCTCGCTCTTGACCGTGACGATGCCGCGATCGGGCTTCGAGCGCGATGCCCTGACCTCGAGGATCTCGCTCTCGACCGATAGGATATCGCCGGGTCGGGTGGGTCGCGGCCAGGAGACCTCCCCGCCCGTGCCGATCGCTCCGTTCGCAATGGGCAGACCGCCATCGACCAGCAGACGCATCGTCAGGGCGGCCGTGTGCCAGCCGCTGGCCACCAAGCCCTGAAATATCGAGGCCGTTGCGGCCTGCGCATCCAGATGAAACGGCTGTGGATCAAATTGCGCTGCAAAGGCCATGATGTCGTCCGCGCTGATGCCGATGGAGCGGCTGTAGAAGCGCTGCCCGGGCTGCAGGTCGTCCAGGTATAGTGAATTCTCGCCGCTGAGGCTCGTCGGTTTCATAATCACGCTCCCAATGAATGAGCGGTATTTGAGGGGGGAACCGCAACATGTTAACGGTTGAGTCGTATCCGGTGGCTGTCGTGATGTGTATCGCGACGATGCTGTGTTGGGGCTCGTGGGCCAATACGCAAAAGCTCGCCAGCAAGGAGTGGCGATTCCAGCTGTACTACTGGGATTACGCGTTGGGCGTGTTCCTGCTCTCGCTGTTGCTTGCATTCACGCTGGGCAGCAGCGGCAGCGACGGCCGCGGCTTTGTCGCCGATCTCAGGCAAGCCGATCCAGCATGGCTGCGCTCGGCATTCCTGGGCGGCATCATTTTCAATCTCTCCAACATTCTGTTGGTCGCGGCGATCGACATCGCGGGTATGGCGGTCGCGTTTCCCGTCGGGGTCGGCCTCGCACTCGTGCTCGGCGTCATCACCACCTACATCGCCAAGCCGGAGGGCAATATCCGGATGCTGGCCATCGGTGTCGCCTGCGTCGTGCTGGCCATCGTGCTGGACGCGCTCGCCTACCGACGCCTGCTGAGGGCGGGCGCGAAAACGCCGCTCAAGGGCATCGCGCTCGCCGTCGTTGCCGGTGTCTTGATGGGCGGCTTCTACAGCTTTGTCGCGCAGTCGCTGGGTCACATGGACACGATCACGCGCGCGCTGGAAGACGGCAAATTAAGTCCCTACACCGCCATCGTGGTGTTCAGCGCCGGCTTGCTGGCATCGAACCTCATCTGGAACAGCATCGCCATGGCCAAGCCTTTCAGCGGGCCGAGCGTGAGCTATCGCGACTATTTCACCCAGGGCAACGCGCGTTTGCACCTGATCGGGATACTCGGCGGTGTGATCTGGAATATGGGCATGAGCTTCAGCATCATCGCCAGCGCGGCGGCCGGCCCGGCACTTTCCTATGGGCTCGGTCAGGGAGCGACCATGATCGGCGCCTTCTGGGGCGTGTTCATCTGGAAGGAGTTCAAGGGCGCGCCCGCGGGCACGAATGGGCTGCTCGCGGCCATGTTCGTCCTGTATCTGATCGGCCTCGGGGTATTGATCGCCTCCAAAGCTCCGATTTAGCTCATGGGCAAGAAAGCCATCGTGGTCATCGGTAGCTCCAATACCGACATGATCGTGCGCGTGAGCCGCATTCCGCTTGCGGGCGAGACGATCCTCGGCGGCAAATTTCATATCGCCGCGGGCGGTAAAGGCGCCAATCAGGCCGTCGGTGCCGCGCGCGCGGGGGGCCGAGTCACGTTCATCGCCCATATGGGCAAGGACAGCTTCGGCGATCAGGCCATCGCGGGCTTGCGTCGTGACGGCATCGACGTGCGCTGCGTAACGCGCGATCAGTCTGCTGCCTCGGGCGTCGCGCTCATCTGCGTCGCGCCCGATGGTGAGAACAGCATTGCCGTGGCCAGCGGTGCGAATGCGGCGCTCTCGAGCGCCGACGTCAAGCGAGCCGCCGGCGCGATTCGCTCGGCCGCGGTGCTCGTGGCGCAGCTGGAAACGCCGCTGGCGACAGTTCGAGCCGCGGCTCTCGTGGCGGCCAAAGCCGGAGTCCCGTTCATTCTCAATCCCGCGCCCGCACGCGCGCTGCCCGGCTCGCTGCTCAAGCTGGTCTCGATCCTGACGCCCAACGAGACCGAGGCGCAAATGCTGACCGGTATCACAGTGACCGATGAGCCCGCCGCCGCCAGAGCCGCCGAGATCCTGCGCGCGCGCGGTGCCCGCACCGTCATCCTCACCCTAGGCGCGCGCGGAGCATTCCTGGCCGACGCGAAGGTCCAACAACTCGTGCCCGGCTTCAAGGTCAAGCCCGTGGATACGACCGCCGCCGGCGACGTATTCAACGGCGCCCTCGCCGTGGCGCTCGCGGAGGGCCGCACACTGGCCGATGCCGTTCGCTTTGCCAACGCGGCCGCGGCGCTGTCTGTGACCCGGCTCGGGGCGCAGCCCTCGGCGCCCATGCGAGCGGCGATCGAGAGGTTTATGCGCGCTCGACCAAGCTCAGACTAATGACACGCCCTTGGGCAAGCGCACGACCACTGTGCCCGCGATCTTGTCATGCCAGGCCTGACGTTCGTGATCCACGGCGATCCAGATGAAGCCCAGTCCGAAGATGAACAGCGATAGAAAGCAGCTCAGCGCACGCACGATCGCCGTGGCCCAATCCAGCGGCCGGCCATCGACGCGAACCACCTGCAGATCAAAGACGATACCGCCGATGGTCGCGCCCTTGAGCTTCCACATGAGCGCGCCGTAGCTGGCCAGCACCAACAGATGCCATCGAGTGCCTGAGGGCGAACCAAACGGCCCCGGATGCCAGGTAAAAGACAGCAGGATGCCGATCAGGATCACGTCGATCAAAAGCGCAGCCATGCGGATCCAGAAGCCGGCACGAGGATAGGCGAGCGCGGCGCTGGCCAACGGGCTCGCAGCGCTCGTGCCAGCGGCGGCTGACTCGCCATAGGCATTCGCGCCCGGCGCCTCCTGTGGCGGGATTGGTGCCGCAGCGGCAGGCGCTGAGCTCGGCGCGCGCGGTGCCGGTGAGGCGCCGGCCATCGCGGCCGCCGGCGCTGGCTGGCTCGCCGCGCGCTGCGCGCGCACGTGCAGCAGCATCGTATAGACGACGACCCCGAGGCCCAGCAAGCCGAGCAGCTTGTAGAGAATCATGCCCACCACCGGCACCGTGTAGAGCAACAGCAGCAGCGGGCCACCGACGAGCACGGCGAGGTACGGGGGCAGCAGCGTTGCCGAAGAGAATAGTTTGACGATGCGATGGCCGAGCCACGCGACTATGACCAGCTTGCCGAAAAAATCAGTCAGCAGCAGCGCCAAACCGACGAACGGTACGGCCAGAATGCCGATCACCGTAATACACAGCAGCACGAACAGCACCGGTGTTGCCAATACGGTCAGCAGCGCCGCGAGCAGGCTCTGCAGTGGATGGGTCTCGAGCGTTTGCCGGCAGCGCTCGACCGCATGCGGACACAGCGCCGCGGTCAGCGCATAGAGCGCCAGGCAGATCAGCGCGAGGCTCCAGGCCCAGCCCAATCCGGGTGCGAACGCGAGCATGCGGCCATAGAGCAAGCAGTGCTGCACCCAGGCCTGCAGCCAGTCGATGCCATGCACGTGCGTAGCAAAGCCGAGGCTTTGCTGGGTGCCACGCACGATCGCGGACGGATCGCGGCTCACGACGCCGCCGACGGCCACGGTATCGCCGCCGACCTGCGCCTGGGGCCCGAGTTCCACATCGCCCAATACGGCGACCACATTGCCGTTGACCGCGCTGTCGACGTAGACATTACCCAGTACGGCAACAGCGCTGTCGCCCACGGGGCCGGTGACGCGGGTGTTTCCGAGTATCGATACCACCGCGTCAGCGACCTCCCCTGCACTGGTCGCGGAGCCGAGAATGGCCACGACCGCATCGGCGCGCCCATCCGCAGCGAGCAGCGCATCGTGGCCAATGGCGACGACCGAATTTTGATCGTGATGGCCTCGCCGATGCCGATGCATTGATTCGCTCTGGTAGCTCTCATCGGGCGCAGGCATTGCCCCGGGCTCCTCGCCGTGAGCCCATGGGACCAGCACGATGAGCCACGCGCAGCCCGCGAGCCACGCAGCGCGGGTAAATATGCGATGCGAATTCATATTGAGTAGTCCTTCAGGCGCCTGAGCGCATGCCATAGACAGAGCGATAGGCCATGGCGCTGATGCCAGCCAGCAGCGCATACAGCGCGAGCACGGCGGCGCCAGCGCCATAGAGCCAGAACCTGGGTATGTCCTGCAGCAGCGTCACGCCCAGATCGCGCGTGAACGCAGCGAGGAATGACAGCAGCGCGCCGGTACTCTCGAGCCGGGCCAGCGGGCTCAACCACACAGAGCCGATCCAGGTCGTCAGCCACTGCGCATCGGGCCGCCCGATTGCGTCCAGCATGGCGGCAATGAGCGCGGCACTGCCCAGCACAAAAGCCGCGCGCTGGCCTCTGGGCCAGTGCGAGAAGGATCGGCGCCACGCCGGTAGTTGCGCCCGCTCCTCGAGCTGCGCGAGCACACGCGCGGCCAGAGTTGGCGGCGCCGCGAGCGGCGGCTGCGCGCGGCAGGCAGCAGCAATCAGCTGCTCGAGCCGTGCCTGTTCTTCAGCGCTCAGGCTCATGCTGGCAGCACCGGGCGCGTCAACAACTGCGCGAGGCTCACTCGCGCGCGCTGGATGTCCGTCTTCACCTTGGCGAGTGAGACATGCAGCCGCTGCGCGATGTCCTGGTAGGAGAGCTCCTCGAAGTGATAGAGCACGAGCGGCACGCGCTGATGAACGGGCAGGCGGCGCAGCGCGAGCTCGAGGCGGCGCGCTTGCTCATCGGCGGCGATACCATCGCAGAGCGTGTCGGGCACGCAAAACAGTGTCTCGAGCGCACCTGAGGAGCCCGAGTCTGGCAACTCGGCAAACAGGCGCCAACGTCGCCGATAGCGCGTGAGATGATTCAGGCTCATATTGGTGGCCACGGTCTTGAGCCAGCCACCGATCGTGGCGCTGGTGCGCAACTGCTCAAAGTTTTCGTAGGCCTTGAGAAAGACTTCCTGAGCAATGTCTTCGGCCTGCGCATCATTGCCCAGCAGGCGCGCGGCGGTGGAGTAGACCATGTCTTGATAGGCGCGCATGAGGCTCGCGAACTCGTTTGATCGGATTAGATCCGCAGCGGGTAGTTGCACGGGAATGTCATCGTTTGAGCCAGAACACCGCAGCGGCCGCAAAGTTGCAAATAAAGCCGCTGACCGCCCTCATCTCGCGCGATGTGCACTTCACCCCGACGGCACGCGCACCGCCTCGGGGCCGGGCGCTGCCGAGGGCGCGGGATTGGGTCGGAAGCCTAGCGGCGCTCAGATATCCAGATTGGCAACCGCGAGCGCATTCTTCTCGATGAACTCGCGCCGCGGCTCGACCTGATCGCCCATCAGCGTCGTGAAGATCTCGTCGGCCGCGACCGCGTCCTCGATGCGCACCTGCATGAGCCGGCGGGTCTGCGGATTGATCGTGGTTTCCCAGAGCTGCTCGGGATTCATCTCGCCGAGGCCCTTATAGCGCTGAATCGACTGGCCCTTGCGCGCCTGATCAAACAGCCAGCTCATCGCCTGCTTGAAGGCACTGACCTCTTCGCGCTCGCGGCCACGTGTGACGTAGGCGCCCGCGCCGATCAACCCGGCGAGCGTGCGCGCCAGATCGGCGATGCGCTGATATTCCGCCGATTCGAAGAACTCCCGATGCAACAGCTTCTCGCTCACCAGCCCGTGTTCGGTCTTGCGCACGATGATGCGCGCTGCGTGGCCATCGGTGCTCGAGCGCAGCTCGATCTCGAAATTGCGCCGTCCATCGCCGCGCGCATTGAGCTGGGTCTCGAGCTCGCGGATCCAGCCACGCATGAATTCGGCGCGATCGATATCGCTGGCCTTGACCTCCGGCACATACAGCAACTGTTCGAGCAGCCGCTCGTCGTAGCGGCGCGACCAGCGGCGAATGATGGACTGCACCTCCATGTAATGCCGCGCGAGCATCTCGAGGCCTGAGCCACGCAAGGCTTGTGACTCGGCGCTGACATACAGCGCCGCATCCTCGAGCGCGCTGTTGAGCAGCATCGCATTGAGCTCGTCGTCATCCTTGACGTAGAACTCCTGCTTGCCGCGTTTGACCTTGTAGAGCGGCGGCTGCGCGATGTAAATATGTCCGCGTTCGATCAGCAGCGGAATCTGGCGGTAAAAGAAGGTCAGCAACAGCGTACGGATGTGCGAGCCGTCCACATCCGCGTCGGTCATGATGATGACGCGGTGGTAGCGCAATTTATCGATGTCGAAGTCCTCGCGTCCGATGCCGCAACCCAGTGCGGTAATCAGCGTGCCGACTTCAGCCGAAGACAGCATCTTGTCGAAGCGGGCCTTCTCGACATTGAGGATCTTACCTTTGAGCGGCAGGATTGCCTGCGTTCGCCGATCGCGGCCCTGCTTGGCCGAGCCGCCAGCCGAATCTCCCTCAACGATGAAGATCTCCGATAGTGCGGGGT
The DNA here is from genome assembly GCA_049513435.1 of Steroidobacteraceae bacterium. Classification (GTDB taxonomy): domain Bacteria; phylum Pseudomonadota; class Gammaproteobacteria; order Steroidobacterales; family Steroidobacteraceae; genus FEN-1191. The sequence continues at coordinate 6,978 of JBEKWD010000029.1, forward strand.
CCTTTTCCTGGCAGTCGGCGAGCTTGCCTGGCAGCCCGGCGATATCCAGCGCGCTCTTGCGCCGGGTCATCTCGCGGGCCTTGCGCGCCGCTTCGCGCGCGCGCGCCGCCTCGATGATCTTGGCGACGATGGCGCGTGCTTCGTGCGGATGCTCGAGCAGGAACTCGCTGAGCTTCTGCGCCACGGCAGTCTCGACGATACCCTTGACTTCGGAGGAGACGAGTTTGTCCTTGGTTTGCGATGAGAATTTCGGATCGGGCAGCTTGACCGAGAGTATGGCGGTCAGTCCCTCACGCGCATCATCGCCGGTGGTGGCTATGCGCTCCTTCTTCGCGCTCGCTTCCCTCTCGATGTAGTCATTCAGCGTGCGCGTGAGCGCGGCACGAAAACCCGACAAGTGCGTACCGCCGTCCTTCTGCGGAATATTGTTGGTGTAGCAATACATGCTCTCCTGGTAGGAGTCATTCCATTGCAGCGCGACCTCCACCGTTGCGCTGCCCTCCTGCGTGCGAAACCAGAACACCGAATCGTGAATGGGCGTGCGTGAGCGGTTCAGATGCGCGACGAACGCTTTGAGCCCGCCGTCGTGCTGGAACACATCGGACTTGTTCTCGCGCTCATCCACCAGTTCGATACGTACGCCGGAATTAAGGAAGGACAGTTCGCGCAGCCGCTTGGCCAGCGTGTCGTAGTTGAACTGAATGTGCGTGAAGATCTGCGAGGAGGGCTTGAAGCGGATCGTCGTGCCGCGCTCGCTCGTTGTGCCCGCAATCGCCAGCGACGCCGCCGGCTCCCCCAGATGGTATTCCTGGCGGTGGATGTAACCGTCACGGCAAACCGTAAGCTGCAGGTAGTCGGATAACGCATTGACCACCGAGACACCCACGCCATGCAGGCCGCCAGACACCTTGTAGGAGGTGTCGTCAAACTTACCGCCCGAGTGCAGCACCGTCATGATGACTTCGGCAGCCGAACGGCCCTCTTCGGTATGAATGTCGACCGGGATGCCGCGACCGTTGTCCGAGACCGTCACCGACTCATCGGCGTGCACAGTGACCACAACCCGGTCACAGTAGCCGGCAAGCGACTCATCGACGGAGTTGTCGACCACCTCAAAAACCATGTGGTGCAGGCCCGTGCCATCATCGGTGTCGCCGATGAACATACCGGGCCTTTTGCGCACTGCATCAAGACCACGTAAGACCTTGATTTTACTGGAATCGTAGACGTCCGCAGTGCTCATGCCGAGACTCTGTTTTGCATCGTGGCATTATAGCCGTTTGACGCCGCCGCGTTCCACGTGAAACACCGCGTCAGGCACGCCAAGCAAGGTGTCATCGGCGTGCAGTGTCGTCACCACCAGCTGGGTACCCAACCCGAGCACGGTGCGCAGTAAAGCTTCGGTGTGTGCAGAATCGAGCTCCGCTGCCGGATCATCCAGCAATAAGGTTGGCGTGCGTCCTGCAGCGCTGCCGAGGTAGCGCGCCATGCTCAGGGCCATGGCCACGCCCAGGACCTTCTGCTGGCCTCGCGAAATTACCTCGCGCGCCGCTCTGCCCTCGAGTCGCAATTGCACATCAAAACGATGCGGTCCCACCAGGGTCGCGCCGCGCTCGCGGTCTCGTTGCGCCTGCATCTGCAGCGCTTCAGCCAGGCTGCGCTCGCGATTCCATCCTTGAGCAAATCCCATTGTCGCTTCCACGGCGCCCAATTGCTGCGTGATCGCGCTCCAATGCGCTTGCAGGGCAGCGATAAAGCGCGTGCGCGCGACCGTGAGGGCTTCCCCGAACTGCACGAGTGCGCCGTCCCAGGCGGCGGTATCGGCGCCGCTCTGGAGCGCGGCATTGCGCTGTTTGAGCGCTCGGGCGTAATCCTGCCAGTCTCTTAAGAACGCCGGTTCCACGTGGAACACGGCCCAGTCGAGCCAGCGGCGGCGCTGGGCAGGGCCCTCTTCAATGAGTCTATGGATACCCGGATCAATGACCAATACGGGGAAAACCTCGGATAGCTCGACGCGGGAGCTCACCGGGCCATGATCGAGACGGATCTGCGAGCCCGAGTCGCGGTCCCACTCGAGCGCAATGTCATGCTTGGGCTCGGAGCGGGTGCGCCCACGCACCCAGAACCGCTGCGCCCCGCGGCGGATTAATTGCTCGGTGTGCCGAGTCCGGAATGAACGGCCGCGGCCCAGCAGATAGATCGCCTCAAGCAAAGAGGTCTTGCCCGAGCCGTTATCACCGCTGATCAGATTGAGCCGAGCGTCGAGCTGCAGCTCCGCGCTTTGCAGACAGCGCAGATCCTGCAGCCGCAGTTCGGCCAGGCTCATGCGCGAGCGGCTCTACAGCCGCATCGGCATGACGACGTACTTGATGCTTGCGTCCCCCGGTGCGCGGATCAGGCAGCTACTGTGGGCATCAGTGAGCCCAACTTCGACCGTCTCGGTGTCGAGCGAGGCGAGGGCATCGAGCAGATAGCTCACGTTGAAGCCGATCTCGATCGTCTCGCCGCTGAAGCCGACCTCCAGCTGATCCTCGGCCTCTTCCTGCTCCGGATTATGAGCTTGGATCGTCAGCAGACTCGGGGCAAACGTCATGCGCACGCCGCGATACTTCTCATTGGAGAGGATCGCCGTACGCTGCAACGCAGCACGAAGCGCCTCGCGGCCAGCTGTCATAATGCGGGGAGGATCGCCAGGGATGACCCGGCCATATTCCGGGAACTTGCCGTCAATAAGCTTCGAAGTAAAGCGAACTTCGCCGATCTGTATGCGAATGTGATTAGATCCGATCGTGATCTCGATCTGTCCTTCACCGTCGAGCAGCCGCTGCAGCTCCAACACGCCCTTGCGCGGCACAATGATCTGCTGAGATTCGCGGCTTTTGCCCGCCAGGTCGAGCTCACACCAGGATAGTCGATGCCCATCGGTTGCCACCGCGCGCAGTCTCTGCCCGTCGGTCTCGAGCAGAGTGCCGTTGAGGTAATAGCGCACATCCTGCTGCGCCATTGCGAAATGCGTCTTGTCGATGAGGCGCCGGCAATCGGCGGCGCGCACCGACAGGGTGTGCTGCGCGTTGATTTCATCGATGACCGGAAATTCGCTGGCTGGCAGGCTCGAGAGGCTGAAGCGGCTGCGCCCGCCGCGCAACAAAACTTTATCGCCCTCACGCGTGAGGGTCAGCGTCATCTTGTCGGGCAAGGTTCGAATGATGTCGAGCAGCTTGCGGCCGGGCACCGTAATGTCCCCGGGCTGCTGCACATTCACTTCAGCTGCAGCGACCAGTTCAACCTCCAGATCCGTGCCGACCATGCGCAAGCGCGAATCGCGCGCACTGAGCAGCACGTTGGACAGGATCGGCATGGTCTGACGTCGCTCGACCACGCCGATCACGCTCTGCAACGCCTCGAGCAGATGTTCGCGTGTCGCGGAGACTTTCATGGTGCCTGTGGGTCCTCTGTCTCTTAGTGTTCTTTCTTGAGAAAGGCTAATGATAGATATAAAGCCTGTGAACTGCGCGCACAACCGCCGCGCGCTGCCTCTCGCGGCTGCGCAAGCGCCGTTTCAGGAGCCATAGCGCAACGTATAACCGGGCCGAATGCCTGTGCGGGGAATGTGGGTAACCTTATCCGCAAAATCCTCCACAGCAAATGCACCTCAGCCGGTCAGGGTTCTCAACAGGTTTGAGTAATCCTCCTGAATACGCTGCTCGAGGTTACGCAATTCCTTGATGCGCTTGCAGGCATGCATGACCGTAGTGTGATCGCGACCGCCGAAGGCGTCCCCGATCTCCGGCAGGCTGTGGGTCGTGAGCTCCTTGGCCAGCGCCATCGCGACCTGGCGCGGGCGCGCGACCGAGCGGCTGCGCCGTTTGGAGAGCAGATCCCCGACACGCACCTTGTAGTAATCGGCCACGGTCTTCTGGATGTTCTCGACCGTGATCAATCGCGCCTGCAGCGAGAGCAGATCGCGTAATGCTTCCTTGGTGAATTCCAGCGTGATCGGATGGCCCGTGAAGCGCGAGTTGGCGATCACGCGGCGCAATGCGCCCTCGAGCTCGCGTACATTGGAGCGAATGCGCTTGGCGATGAAGAACGCGACTTCTTCGGGCAGCTCGACGCCCACGGCTTGGGCCTTGCCGATCAGGATTGCGACGCTGGTCTCGAGCTCAGGGGGCTCGATGGCGACGGTCAGACCCCAGCCGAAGCGCGATTTCAAGCGCTCTTCGAGCCCGTTGACCTCGCGTGGATAGCGATCGCAGGTCAGTATCACCTGATGCTGGCCCTCCAGCAGCGCATTGAAGGTGTGAAAGAACTCCTCCTGCGAATGCTCCTTGCCGGCGAAGAACTGGATATCGTCGATCAGCAGCGCGTGCAGACTGCGGTATGAGCTCTTGAAGTCATTGATACGGTTGTGCTGCAGGGCGCGCACCATGTCGCTGACGAAGCGCTCGGAATGCACGTAGGCGACGCGCGCATCCGCGTCGCGGTCAGTGATCAGATGGCCGATCGCGTGCATCAGATGGGTTTTGCCCAGGCCCACTCCGCCGTAGATAAACAAAGGGTTATAAGCTCGGCCGGGATTACCGGCGACCTGCAATGCCGCGGCCTTGGCGAAGTGGTTGCTCTTGCCTTCGACGAAGCTGTCGAACGTGAAATCGCGGTTCAGCGGTACACCGACCGCATTGGGTGCGCTCTTTACGGCGCGCTCGCTCGCCATCGGCTCGCTGCGCAGTGCAGGCCGTGAGCCGACCTCGACCGTGACCGCGGGCGGCTCGATGCCGCCGAGCTCGCGCAGCAGCTGGCCGATGCGCTCGAGCAGGTTGCTGCGCACCCAGTCGACGACGAAGCGATTGGGCGCGAGCAGACGCAGTGCACCCTCGGCCTGCACCGACTGCAGTGGCCGCACCCAGATATTGAACTGCTGTTCCGGCAGCTCATTTTCGAGCGCGCTCACACAGCGCAACCACAGCGAGGCTTCCAACGGTGGGGCTTTCCGGAAAAAGGGGCGAGAGTCTATACCGACCCGGTGATCGCGAGGAAGCGCTTGTATTGACACGCGATGCCGCGCTGCGTACCCTGCCGGGCCATTTTTCGTTCTGTTTTCAGGGCCTTGAAATCATGAAACGCACCTACCAGCCGAGCAAAGTGCGCCGCGCACGCACGCACGGATTTCGGGCCCGCATGGCCACCAAGACCGGGCGCAGAGTACTGAGTCGACGGCGCGCCAAGGGGCGCAAGCGGCTGAGCCCGTAAGCGCGGTGGTGATGGCCGCGCGCGCGCGCGCTCACGCGGCGCGAGACCTGTGCTTTCCGCCGAGCTGCCGCTTGCGCAAACCAGGCGAATTCAAGCTCGTTTATGCAAGCGGCCGCCGGTTGGGCAATGAATTCTTCACGCTCAGCGCGCAACCTAATGCGACCGGCAGCGCGCGACTGGGCATGTCCGTGGCGCTGCGGACGATGCGCAGCGCGGTCGAGCGCAATCGCGTGCGGCGATTGATCCGGGAGAGCTTCCG
>JBEKWD010000030.1:0-12219 GCA_049513435.1 Steroidobacteraceae bacterium
CTTGCGGCACCTCATCGGTCACCAGCAAGACGTCGAGCTTGGGCGTCTGTGCGTCGCCCCCGGACGCGCCATCATTGAAGGTCAGGCCCAAAATGACGATAGCGTGCAACAGCGCGGCCAGCAGCAGCATTGAGATGAGCCGGTCGCGCACGGGGGCGCGCTCCTCGCGGTGCAGCAGCACCGCCGCGCCGCCTTTCGTAAGGGTCGAGGCCATCACGCGGCAAGTATAGCGGCGGCGCATGGCGCCAACCGTGCGCACCCCACACGTTTCAGCGGCCACGCCTCGCCAGAGCCCGCTCGATCGCGCTCATTAACATGCCGCCAATGTCGAGCTGGAACTGAAGCTGCAGCTCGCGCGCCCCGGTCGGGCTGGTGACATTGATCTCCGTCACGTATCCGCCGATCACGTCGAGGCCGACGAACAGCATGCCAGCCTCGCGCAGTACCGGTCCGACCTGCTCGCACAGCCAGCGGTCGCGCTGCGTCAACTCGCGGCCGACGCCATGGGCACCGGCCGCCAGGTTGCCACGGTGGTCAGTCGCCGCCGGAATGCGCGCGAGCGCGTAGGGGAGCGGCTCGCCATCGATCAGCAGCACCCGTGCATCGCCGCCGGCCACGATATCGGGCAGGTATTGCTGCACGATGGCGAAGCGGGTGCCGTCGTGCGTCAGGGTCTCGAACACCACGTGCATGTTCTTGTCGTGCGCGTCGAGCACGAAGATCGAATGTCCGCCCATGCCGTGCAGTGGCTTGCAGACAATCTTGCCGTATTGCCGCGAGAACAGGGCCATCTGCTCCATGTCGCGCGTGACGAGGGTCGGCGCGCAGCATTGCGGAAACCACGCCGTATAGACCTTTTCATTGATGTCACGCAGCCCGCGCGGGCGATTCACCACCAAAGCGCCGGCGAGCTCAGCGCGCTCGAGTATGTAGGTGCTGTATATGTACTCAATATCGAACGGCGGATCCTTGCGCATCAGGATCACGTCGAACGAGCCGAGCGCACTCGCCTCTGGCTCGCCGAGCTCGTACCAGAGCTTCGGGTCGGCGCGCACGCTCAGAGTGCGCGCATCGCCCTCGGCGACCCCGTCGCGCAGCCGCAGATCGGCCAGCCGCAGATAGTGCAACGACCAGCCACGCGCCTGCGCGGCCAGCAGCATGACGAGAGTGCTGTCCTTGGCGTAATAAATGTGCTCGATCGGGTCCATGACCACGGCCAGCCGCACGTTGGTGCCCATCCTGCCTCCTTCAAATCGGCGGTGTTTCTTCGCATCGCGCGGCTGCAGGCACGGTTCCGGCGCTTCTGCGGGATCGATAGATGATTATGTTCCCCGCCGCTGCGGCCAGCTCTCAAAAACGTGACGGAACCGGCGTAGCCGGGGGTGAGCCGATATGTTAAAACGCGGAGCGCATTTGCTTACATCAGGATAGCCGGAGTTGCGCGCTTGCGGGCCTTCGACCCGCCTGCATGCCCGGCGACCCGGAGGTTGTGGAGCATGGAATCGACAGCTGAAGAGCGCGCCGCTGGCATGCTCGCGCAAAGCGGAATTCTCAAGGGCCTCAAAGTCCTCGTCATCGATGACAGCAAGACGATTCGCCGTACGGCGGAGACGCTGCTGGCCAAAGAGGGCTGCGAAGTCTTCACGGCGGTGGATGGCTTCGATGCGCTGGCCAAAATCGCCGATCACCAGCCGGACATCGTTTTCGTTGACATCATGATGCCGCGACTGGACGGCTATCAGACCTGCGCGCTGATCAAGCACAACAAAGTTTTCCGATCCATACCAGTGATCATGCTCTCGTCCAAGGATGGGCTGTTTGACCGGGCACGCGGTCGCATCGTTGGCTCCGAGCATTATCTGACCAAGCCATTCACCAAGGACGAGCTGCTCGGCGCGATCGAGTCGCACATCGGGAGATGAAGCGATGGCATTGATCCTCATTATCGATGATTCTCCGACGGAAGTGCATGTCATGCAGACGGCACTCGAGAGTCACGGCTTTCGCACTGCGGTTGCCGCCAATGGTGCCGAAGGCATCAAGCTGGCGCGCGAGATCCACCCCGACCTGATTTTCATGGACATCGTGATGCCCGGCATCAACGGCTATCAGGCCACACGCGCATTGCTTAACGATCCGGATACGCGGACGATTCCGATCGTGATGGTGACCTCGAAAGGACAGCAGGCCGACCGCGTCTGGGGCCTGCGCCAGGGCGCAGTGGACTATCTGGTCAAGCCGGTCTCGCCTGCGCGGCTGGTCGAGAAAGCTCAGGCTACGCTCGCCGCCTGACATGCAGGAGAGTGTAGCGCTCAAGACTCTGCGCGATCGGCCGTTTGAACTCCTAGCCGAGCTCGAACGGCGCGGCCGTGCTGTCAGCGCCAATACGAGCACGGATACGGCCCAGGCCGGCGAATGGGTCGGCGTGGCGCTGCGCATGGCCGGCGAGCTCTACCTGGTTGCGCGCGAGGAGGCGCGCGAGGTGCTTGGTCTGCCGACGCCGCTGGCGCGGGTGCCGGGCGCGAAGAGCTGGATACTCGGGCTGGCAAATATTCGCGGACAGTTGCTACCCATTATTGATCTGCGCGCCTTCCTCGGCAGCGGCCCGACACCGGCTTCACGCACGACGCGTGTGATCGTGGTCAATCATCGCGAGATTCCAGCCGGGCTGCTGGTCGACGAGGTGCTCGGTTTTCGGCGGTTCACCGACGCGGAGTTTACCGCCGAGGTGCCGGCCACGATCGTGCGCGCTGAGCGCTACATCGCCGGCTCGTTTCGCCGTGGCACCGAGCAGTGGCCGGTGCTCGCGCTGCGTTCGCTGCTCGAGGATCCGCCGTTCACCGGAGCGAGCACATGAGCGGCGAAGTCGTACCGCGTGCAGCTGGAGCGCTGAGCCTGGTGCTCACGGCCGTCGCGCTGATCATCGTGACCGCGGCATGCACCGTCGTGCTGCCGCGTTTCGGCCTGCCCGCCTGGTTTGCGGGATTGGGCGCGCTCGGCGCGCTGATTCCACTCGCGCTGCTGTATGCCCGCTTGCGCCATGCACTGGGCGCCGATCTGCAGGCGCAGCGCAGCGCCGAGGCTCAGCGAGTGGAGAATGACCGTAATCAGCAGGCCATCATGCGACTGCTGGATGAGATGTCGAACCTCGCGGAGGGCGATCTGACCGTACAGGCAACCGTGTCCGAGGATATCACCGGCGCGATTGCCGACTCGGTCAACTATGCGGTCGAGGCGTTGCGCAAACTCGTCACTACGATCAATCAATCGGCGATCCAGCTCGACGGCGCGGCACGGCAGACGCAGGCACTGGCCTCGCATCTGGCGCGCGCCAGCAATGCGCAGTCCAAGCAGGTCGGCGCGGCGACCGAATCCATCGGTGCCGTGGCCAGCTCCATCGAAGAGGTGTCAGGCAACGCCGAACGCGCGGCCGATGTCGCGCGTCACTCGGTCGATGTGGCGCACAAGGGCGGGGACGCGGTGCGACGCACGATCGACGGCATGAATACGATTCGCGAAACGATCCAGGACACCAGTAAACGCATCAAGCGCCTGGGCGAGAGCTCGCAGGAAATCAGCAACATCGTCGAGCTCATCAGCGACATTGCCGAGCAGACCAACATCCTCGCGCTCAATGCCTCGATTCAGGCCTCGATGGCCGGAGAGGCCGGGCGCGGTTTCGCCGTCGTGGCCGATGAGGTCCAGCGCCTGGCCGAGCGCGCTGCCAATGCCACCAAGCAGATCGAAGTGCTGGTGCGTACCATACAGACCGATACCAATGAAGCGGTAGTGTCGATGGAGCGCAGCACCACGGATGTGGTGGGAGGAGCGCTGCTGGCGGAGAACGCCGGCGCGGCGCTGCTCGAGATCGAGCAGGTCTCGAACCAGATCGCAAGCCTGGTGCAGAACATCTCCGCCAGCGCGCGCGGGCAGTCCTCGGCGTCGCAGAACATCGCGCGCAACATGCAGGTACTACGCGAGATCAGCGCGCAGTCCGCCGATTCAACCAGCGCCACCTCGCAATCCATCGCCAAGCTGGCAGATCTGGCCGCAGCACTGCGCAAATCCAGCAGCGGCTTCCGGCTGCCCGGCAATACCGAGAGCACGGGTATGCAACGCGGCGTCGCAGCCGCTGCCGCGCTTGGAGTCACATCGGAGGCAGAGGTCTCGGACGGCGCTGGCGGCGCGGTAGCGTCCGGGGCTTTTTCCAGAATCAAAGCCCTCGGCGGCTCCTGAGCCGCTCTCATGAGCCACTGAACATGCAGCATGACTGAGCTGGCGACCCAGACCCTGCAGAGTGTCGCGCGCGAGATCGGCACAGCGCTCGGCGAAGGCCGCGTCGCGCTCGAGCAGCACGTCGAGCAGCCCGACAATGTGGCGATGCTCGAGCGCTGCCGCTTCGAACTGCACCTGGTGCAAGGCGCGCTGCGGGTGCTGGAGATCTACGGCGCCGCGCTGCTCGCCGAGGAAATGGAGCAGGTCACCGGCTATCTGATCGGCCTTCGGGATGAGCGCAAAAATCAAGATGAGGCGCTCGATGCGCTGATGCGCGCCATGGTGCAGCTGCCGGGCTACCTCGAGCGCGTGCTGGCCGGCGGGCGGGATCTGGCGCTGGTACTGCTGCCGCTGCTCAATGACCTGCGGGCCGTGCGCGGCAGTGCGCTGCTGTCTGAAGGCACGTTGCTGCTGCTGAATCTGAAATCCGATCGCCAGGCGGAGCCTGCGGCCCCTGCACCCGGCGAGCCGCCCTTGTCGCCCTCGCAGTGGGCACGGCGGCTGCGCTCGCACTTTCAGACGGGGCTCATTGGCTGGATCCGCGGTGAGCGCATGGAGCAGAATCTTGAGATTCTGACCGCGGTCGCATCGCGGCTTGAACAGGTCGCGACCCACCAGTCAGTATTCCAGCTCTGGTGGGTGGTCGGCGCGCTGATCGAGGCGCTGCGCGAGAACGGCATCGAGGGCAGCATTTCGGTCAAGCGGCTGCTGGGCCTGGCGGATCGCGAGATGAAGCGGCTGTTCGATATGGGCGAAAAGCGCTATACGCAGAATCCGCCGGTCGAACTGCTCAACAACCTGCTCTATTACATCGCGCGGGCTACCAGCAGTGGGCCGCGCGTGGCCGCCGTTCGCGCCTCATTCCGTCTTGCGGAACTGCTGCCGGTCGACGAGTCGATCGAGGAGGAGCGTGAAAATCTCTCCGCGCCCTCAATCAAGCTCATGCACACGGTGGCGGCGGCGATCCGCGAGGATTTGTCGAAGGTCAAGGATGTGCTCGACATATTTGTGCGCCGCGGAGGCGGCCAGCCCGAAGAGCTCGCGCCGCAGGTTGGCCTGCTCAGAAAAATCGGCGATACGCTCGGCGTGCTCGGCCTGGGCGAGTTGCGCTCGCGCGTGCAGGAGGCAACACGCCGGCTCGAGGCCATCGCCGTCGGCCGGCAGGACGCCGACGAGAGCGCACTCGTGCAGGTGGCTGCAGGCCTGATCAACGTCGAGGATCATCTCGACGATCAGCTCGTTGGTCTGATACTGCCGCGCCAGCAGCCAGCCGAGGGCACCGAGGAGCCGCAGGACCAGGATTTCCGCCAGGTTCAAAGTGCCGTGCTGCGCGAGTGCGTCGTGAACCTGGCGCGCATCAAGGAATACGTCACGCAGAACGTCGGCGGTACGCTCGATGCAGCCGGCTTCGACAGTTGGCCGGAGCTCATGCGCGGCATCAAGGCCGGATTGCTGATGCTCAGCAAGACGCGCGCGGTCGACATCATTGATGACATCACGCAGCATCTCAAGCGCGTGATGCAGCCCGGTAGCATCACACTGGCACCCGACTACCTCGAGCGGCTGGCCGATGCCATAGTGAGCCTCGAGTACTACATCGAGACCTTGCAGGCGGGCCGCAGCGATCCCTGGTACATGCTCGACAATGCGCGCGCGTGTCTGGACGCACTGGCGCGCGCGCCCGCAGAGCGCGAGCTGCCCACGGTGCCGCCACTGCCTGCGGGCAGCCATACGCGCACCGTGCGCATTGAGCCGCTGAGCCCGGCGCTTGATGCCACGGGTGCGCGACGCCTGGCGCAAGGGATCTCTGAGCCGCCGGTGCTTGCAGCTGCCGCGAATCATCCGGCGCTGGCGCGCACGGCCCCTGATCCGGAACTCATCGGCCTGTTCATCGAGGAAGCCCGAGAAGAGGTCGCCAGGATCCGCCAGCAATTTCCGCTCTGGGACCACAATCCGCTCGATTTTGAGCCATTGCTGACGCTGCGCCGCTCGTTCCACACACTCAAGGGCAGCGGTCGCATGGTCAATGCGCGCGCACTCAGTGAGTTTTCGTGGGCGATCGAGAACCTGCTGAACCGGATTCTGGACGGTACGCAGCAGCGTTCCCCGCCCGTGCTCGAGACGCTGCGCGCGGCGGTGGAGGTATTGCCGCAATTGGTCACGGACCTGGAGACGGGTCATGCCGGGGGCACCGACGTGACGCGGCTGGCAGCGCGCGCCCATGCGTTGGCCAGCGGGCGCGACGTGCCAGCGATCTCGACGGTTGAGCCCAGCGCAGAGCGTACGCAAACGACTGCAGCGAGCTCGAGCGCTCTCGCCGCCAGCGGCGCGCAGGAGCCGGCAGTCGCAATCGAGATCTTCGCTCAGAGTGACGCGGCCGCAGCGCACAGCGCGGCGTTCGCCGGCGCGGGGATGGCCACAGCGGGCGTTGCAGTGCCGCCGTCGCCCAGCGATCCGGCGCTGCGCGAGATCTATGCGCGTGAGACAGCCAGTCACGTGGCCACGGTGCGCGGCTGGATCGAGCGCGAGCGCGGCCGTGGTGCGCCACATGTGCTGCCCGAAGACATCTACCGTGCCTGCCACACGCTGCTTGGCAGCTCGACCATGGCCGAGGCGCGGCACGGCATCCGTCTGGCCGAGCCAATCAACCATTGGCTGCGCAAGTCCTACGACAGCGGCGTCGGGCTCGACGATTCGGATCTAGCGCTGTTGTCCGAGGGCATGAATGCGATGGACAGCGTCGCCGGAAACCTGGACGAGGGGACCGGCTTTTTCATGGTCGTGCACGATACGCTGCGAGCGCGCATCGCGCGCGCGGAGCTGGACCTGGACCGGCGCATCGCGGAGGCCAGCGAGGTGGCCAAGGGCCCTCATATCGGCCTGGCTGAGCGCGCGCACGCCGAACCGATCACGCCCGAGCCGGCGCCATCCCCGGAGCCGGACGCACCATACGAGCAGCCGCTCGCGGCCGAGTTCGATCCCGAGATCGCCGCGATCTTCTGCGAGGAAGCAACCGAGCTGCTTGAAGCGGCGGAGGCGGCGCTCGCCAGCTGGAACGCATTGCCGAACGATCCCGAGCAGGTCGCGGCATTGCGCCGTCCGCTGCACACACTCAAAGGCGGCGCGCGCATGGCGGGCGTTGAAGCCATGGGGGAGCTTGCGCATGAGCTCGAGAGTCTCATTACGCGCATTGAAAGCGGTCTTGCGAGCGCGGATGCGGCCGCCCGCACATTGGCGCAGCAGGCACTTGATGAGCTCTCTCACATGCGCGAGACCCTGGTGCTGGGCCAACCTGTCGCCGGCGTACCCGGGCTCATTGCGCGCATTCAGGCGGCCGGCGCGCAGACAGCGTATCCCGCGGCGGCGCCGGAAACCGACGCGCAGGAACCCAGCGAGGTCGAGTCCAGCTCGGCGCAGGCGCCCGATGCACTCGGCGCAGAGCCATCGTCGATTCAGTTCGCCGATAGCCGGGCAATCTACGAGGGACTGATGGCCGAGCAGGCGGACGCCGATGCGCTGCTGTCTACGCTCTTGTCCGGGAGCGAGCCCGGCGTGGCCGAACCAGTGGTGCCTGCCGAGCCCGAGCACATCGTGGTGGAAGAGCCGTTTACCGCGCCAGCTCCCGCCGTGGGCGAACCGGCAGTGCTGATGGCTGGCAACGAGCCAGTGGATGCTGAATCCGGCGCAGACGTGACCGCCCCGCCTGCTGCGGCCGCGCCCTTGCCTCCGGGCCGCGAACCCGTCGTCGTGGCTGAGCGCGTGGAGATGGCGCGCGTTAGTGCCGAGCTGCTCGACCAGCTGCTCAACAACGCCGGCGAGGTCAGCATAGCGCGCGCACGCCTCGAGCAGCAGTTCGGCTCGATCGAATTCAATCTCGGCGAGCTCTCGCGCACGGTCACGCGCCTCAAGGAGCAGCTACGTAAGCTCGAGATCGAAACCGAAGCGCAGATTCTTCATCGGCACGAGACCGAGGGCGGGCACCGCCATGGATTCGATCCGCTGGAACTGGATCGTTATTCGGCGATCCAGCAGAACTCGCGCGCGCTGGCCGAGTCGGCCAACGACGTCGCGAGCATCCAGGGCCTGCTCGAGAGTCTGATTGGCGAGGCCCAGAATCTGCTGCAGCAGCAGTCGCACACGGTCACTGAGTTGCAGAACGGGCTCATGCGCACACGCATGGTCTCGCTGCAGCGTCAGGTGCCGCGGCTCGCGCGCATCGTGCGCCAGAGCGCGGCGGAAACCGGCAAGCGCGCCGAGCTCATCGTCGATGGCGCGGCCGGCGAGCTGGATCGGCAAGTGCTCGAGCGAATGTTGCCGCCATTCGAACACATGCTGCGCAATGCCGTGGTACACGGCATCGAGCCGCCCGAGCAGCGCCTTGCGGCCGGTAAGCCGGAGACCGGTCAGATTCATCTGAGCCTGCGGCGCGAAGGCGCCGAGGTCATCGTCGAGGTCACTGACGACGGCGCCGGCATGAATTTGCGTGCGATACGCCAGAAGGGTCTCGAGCTTGGGCTGATCCGCGCCGAGCAGGCACTGTCGGACGAGGACGTGATGCAATTGGTCCTCGAGCCCGGTTTCACGACTGCGGATGCAGTGACGCAACAGGCCGGCCGCGGCGTGGGCATGGACGTCGTGGCGGTTGAGATCAAAAAGCTCGGCGGCGCGCTGCACATGGAGAGCACTCCTGGCCGCGGCTCGCGCTTCACGATCCGGCTACCCTTCACGCTCGCGATCAGTCACGCACTGGTGGTGCGCACCGGGGATGAGCTCTATGCGCTGCCGTTGCCGACGGTCGAGGGCGTAGTGCGTCTGCCGCGCTCGGAAGTCGAGGCGCATCTGCGCAGCGAGGGCGCCAGCTTCAGCCATGGCGGGCAGAAATACCGGCTGCAGCCGTTGGCCGCATACGTCGGTATGGAGCCCTCGCCGCTACCCGAGCAGAACGTCACGATACCGCTGGTGCTCGTGCGTGCGGGCGAGCATTCCACCGCGCTGCTGGCCGATGAGCTGATCGGCAGCCGCGAGATCGTGGTCAAGCCGGTCGGTCCCCAGATCTCCAGCATTCGCGGCATTTCCGGCGCGACGATTCTCGGTGATGGGCGCGTTGTCATTATCCTGGATATCGGCGCGCTGGTGCGCGCGGAATGGCGCGGGCGCGCCACGCCGATCGTGACACGTGACCGGACGGATCGACGCACCTTTGTCCTGGTGGTCGATGATTCGATCACGGTGCGCCGTGTGACACAGCGGCTGCTCGAGCGCAACGGCATGCGCGTGCTGACTGCACGCGACGGCATGGATGCGATCGCGCTGCTGTCCGAGCAGGTGCCCGATATCATCCTGCTGGACATCGAGATGCCGCGCATGGACGGCTACGAAGTGGCCGCACTCGTACGCGCTGACCCGCGATTACGCGATGTGCCGATCATCATGATCACGTCGCGGGTCGGCGAGAAGCACCGCGCTCGTGCGATCGAGCTCGGAGTCAATGACTACCTCGGTAAGCCATACCAGGAGAGCCAGCTGCTCGATGCGATCACGCCGCTGGTGGCGCAGCGGCGCGCAGACGCGCGCGCATCCGGCGTCGGCCGATGAGCGAGCGCATCGCCGAAGTCTACAGCCTGCTGATCCCGCTGGCTGACGCCCGGCTGCTGGTGCCGCGGGCCTGCGTGGCCGAAGTGGTAGGCTATCACTTGCCGGCACCCATGGAGAGCGCCCCGCCCTGGTACCTCGGGCTGCTCAACTGGAACGCGCGACCCGTGCCGCTGGTGTCCTTCGAAGGCGCGTGCGGCCAGCCGATTCCGCCGACGGCCCCGCGCTCGCGTGTGGTCGTGTTTCACGCACTCGGCGGGCAGATCGAGGCCGGCTATTTCGGTATCGTTTCGCAAGGTTTCCCGCAGCTGGTGCGCGTCAGCAACGATGTGGTCCGGCCCGACAACTCGCGCAGTTTTCCCGACCGCGCGCCGGTGCTGTGTCAGGTACGCATGCTTAACGAGACCCCGTTATTACCCGACCTCGAGCGTCTCGAGCTCATGATCGCGGAGGAGACCTCGGTCTTGCCGGAGCGCGACGCCGGCTAAAGGCGACTTGAAATTGCCGCCGCGCGGCCCCATGGCACTTCCTTTCAACACTGAAAGGCCCCTGGAGCTAGCGACATGGATGGCTCTGCGAAACTCATAAAAGATCTGGAATCGGCACAGCAGCCGCAAGGCAGCTCAGCGCAGCCGACCGAGTTCGTTGAACGATCGAGCGACGCCGAGCGGGTCGATAACGGCGAGCTGGATGCGTACTCGCGCAGCGTGGTCGATGTGGTCGAGCGTATCGGCGCCGCGGTGGTCAGCGTGCACGTGGGCAAGACGCGCCGGGGCAGCATCGTGGCGGCGGGCGGCGGCTCCGGCGTGCTGGTGACTCCAGACGGCTACCTGCTGACCAATCAGCACGTCGTGCACGGCGCCGCGCGTGTACAGATCGGGTTGATCGATGGCGAGAGCGTCGAGGCACGCGTCGTCGGCGAAGATGCATCGACCGATCTGGCAGTACTAAGGGCCCAGGCCTCAGGGCTGCCGGCTGCCGGATTGTTGGTCACCGAGGGCTTGCGCGTGGGCCAGCTCGTCGTAGCGATCGGCAATCCGTTCGGGTTCGAGGCCACGGTTTCGGCCGGCGTGCTCAGCGCTCATGGCCGTACCTTGCGCGCCAGCGACGGACGGCTCATCGAAGGCATTGTCCAGCACACCGCGCCGCTCAATCCGGGTAACTCAGGCGGCCCACTGGTCGATGCGCGCGCGCGGGTGGTCGGTATCAACACGGCGATTATCGCGGCCGCTCAGGGCATCGGCTTTGCTGTGCCCGCGGCTACGGCTGAATGGGTTCTGTCCGAGGTGCTTGCGCACGGACACGTGCGCCGCGCCTATCTGGGTATCGCCGGGCGCACTCGCCGGCTGGATCGCAGGCTCGTACGCGCGCTTGCGTTGCCTGAAGAGACGGCACTCGAGGTCGTGTCGCGCGAGCCGCAGACCCCGGCGGCCGATTCGGACCTGCGCGTCGGGGACATCCTGATCGCGGCACAGTCACAGCCGCTCGACAGCGTCGATGCGCTGCATCGCTTCCTGAGCCGCTGGAGCATTGGCGAACCCTTGCAATTGTCGATACTGCGGCGCACGCAATTGCTGACGTTGAGCATCGTGCCGGTGGAGATGCCGCAGCGCTAGCGGCCCTCGACCAGCAGCGCCTGAATCGTCGCGAGCGCCGCGAGTGCTGCGGTCTCTGCTCGCAGTACGCGCGCACCAAGATGACAGCCGACGAAGCCGTGTTCCTGCGCGATGGCGCGCTCCTGTTCACTGAAGCCGCCTTCCGGGCCCACCAGCAGACTCAAGGCCGTTATGGGCCCTGCTGCTGCCAGCGCGTACGCGGCGCTGGCCAAAGACTGCTGCGCCTGCGGGGCGAGCATCAATCGCGCCGGGCTCGCGCGCGCATCGGCGCAGGCGCGCTCGAAGGCAATGGCTGCGTGCACGCTCGGCACGCGGTTGCGACCACACTGCTCGCAGGCGCTGAGCGCCACGGCCTGCCAGTGCGACACACGGCGCTCGGCGCTCGAGTCATCGAGGCGCACCACGCTGTGCTGGCTCGCCAGCGGTACGATCGCGGCCACACCCAATTCGGTCCCCTTCTGCACGATCCAGTCCATGCGCTCGGCGCGTACCAGGCACTGCAACAGCGTCACCGGGAGCGCTGACTCGCGCTCGATCGCTCGATGCACACCGACGCGCACCTGCACGCCGCGACGCTCGAGAGCCAGCACTTGCGCTTCGAATTCCCCGCCGCGACCGTCAAAGAGCGTGAGCGCAGCACCCGTGCGCAACCGCAATACCTTCGCGACGTGGGCTGCCGCTGCGGCCGGCAGCCAGAGCGTGCTCTGGCTCTGCAGCGCAGTGGGCACGTAGCAGC
>JBEKWD010000031.1:0-11964 GCA_049513435.1 Steroidobacteraceae bacterium
GCCGCTGGGCGCATTGCTCGGACGCATCAACTGGACGCAGCCGAGCGGGCCACCCATCAGCGTAGCGGTCCTGCAGGGAGCCATTCCGCAGGATCTGAAATGGCAGGCCGATAACGTCGAGCCGACACGCGAGCTCTATACGCACCTGAATGAGCAGGCGCTGGGCGCGCAGTTGATCGTCTGGCCGGAATCGGCGCTGCCACAACTGGCCAACGAGGTGCCGCAGTATCTGGGTGCGCTTTATTCGCGCGCGCGGCTGCACGGCTCGGATATCGTCATGGGCATCGTGCGCGCCGATGCCGACGATAACTATTACAACTCGATCATGACGCTGTCGGATCGCGTGCGCTTCTACGACAAGCATCACCTGGTGCCATTCGCCGAATACTTTCCGGTGCCAGCGTGGGTGCGCTCGTGGCTGCGCATCATGAGTCTGCCGTATTCGGATTTCGCCGCCGGCGCTGCCGATCAGCCGGCGGTCAGCGCCGCGGGCACGAGCCTCGCGCTGAGCATCTGCTACGAGGACGCCTATGGCGATGCGGATCTGCCTGCGCTGGTGCGCGCACGCGTGCTGGTCAATGTCACCAACGATGCCTGGTTCGGGCGTTCGTGGGCGCGCTATCAGCACTTTCAGATCTCGCGCATGCGCGCCATCGAGGATCAGCGGCCGCTGGTGCGCGCGGCCAACGATGGCATCTCGGCGCTGGTCGGGCCGCGCGGGCAGATCGAGGCGCAGGCCGAACAGTTCCGGAGCGCGATCCTGCGCGGGAGCGTGCAGCCCCGGGCCGGGCTGCCGCCCTATGCGCGTTTCGGCAATTCGCTGCCCGTGGGGCTGGCGCTGCTGGGAGCCGGCTGGGCCCTGGTGCGACGCCTGCGCCCTGTCAGCGCTATCTGACGGTATGGTCGGGATCCTGAACCCTAATGCGGCTTCCCGGTCTATGATGCAGCAGTATTTCAAGGAGCGGAGTCGACCAGCTATGTTGCATCAGGATATGGGCCCACGGCTGCTGGGCGCCATCGCTTTCATCGCCCTGTTCGCGGCCTGCTCGCCGCAATCCTCGACCGCCGCGCCTACGGGGGATCCGCCGAGGCCGGCCATGGTGCCGACGGCGACGGTCGCGCCGACCGCCGCGGCGACGGCGGCCGCCAACCGCGGGCTACCTGATTTCGCCGACCTCGTCGCACAGGTCGGGCCGGCGGTGGTCAATGTGACGGTCGTCGAGCGAGCCGCGAGCAATCTGAGCAACAACGACGAGGACGAGGATTCGGAAGATCCATTCGGCGATTTCTTTCGCCATTTCGGTATCCCGCGCGTCGCGCCGCAGCCGCAGCCGCATAATTTTGCCCCGGTGCGCGGCATCGGCTCTGGCTTCATCGTCAGCGCGGACGGCTACATTCTGACCAACGCACACGTGGTCAACAATGCCTCGAAGATCACGGTCAAACTCACGGACCGCCGCGAGTTCGATGCCAAGGTCATCGGCGTGGACGAGCGCACCGACGTGGCGGTCATCAAGATCAGCGCCAAAGGCAGCCTGCCGGTTGTGCGCCTCGGCGACTCGAACAAGCTGCGACCCGGGCAATGGGTGCTCGCGATCGGCTCGCCGTTCGGCTTTGAGAACAGCGCCACCGCCGGCATCGTAAGCGCCACCGCGCGCACCAATTACAGCGACGGCGGCAACGGCTATGTGCCCTTCATCCAGACCGACGTGGCGGTCAATCCCGGCAATTCCGGCGGCCCATTGTTCAATCTCGACGGCGATGTGGTCGGCATCAATTCGCAGATCTACAGCCGCAGCGGCGGCTACGAAGGCATCTCGTTCGCCATTCCAATCGATGTGGCCAACAACGTCGCCGAGCAGCTGATCAAGAGCGGTCATGTGAGCCGTGGCCGCATTGGTGTGACGATCCAGGAGGTCACCGCGGCGACGGCCGAAAACTTCGGTCTGGACCGCCCGCGCGGCGCGGCCGTGGCCTCGGTCGAGCCTGGCGGTCCGGCTGACAAGGCAGGCATCGAGCCACTCGACATCATTCTGAGCGTCAACGGCACCCCGATCGACACCTCCGAGCAGCTGCCGCTCATGATCGCGCAGATCAAGCCCGGGCAGGTGGCGCAGCTCGAGATCTGGCGCGACAAGCAGACCAAGCGCATCAGCGTCACGGTCGAGGAGTTCAAGGAGAAGAATGCCACCGCGAGCAATCGGCGCGGAGGCGGGGCTGAGGGCGAGTCTGCCGTTGTCAATCGCATCGGCCTGTCGGTGCGTGCACTCACGGCGCAGGAAAAGAGCCAACTCAAGACGCGCGGCAGTATCGTCGTGGTCGATGCCAAGGGTGTCGCCGCGGAAGCCGGGATTCGCAGCGGCGATGTGATTCTGAGCATCAATCGCCAGTCCCCCGGCAGCGTGGAGGACTTCCAGACGGCGGTGAAAAATGCCGGTCGATCGGCCACTTTGCTGGTCCAGCGCGATGATCAGCAGTCGATCATCACGATCACATTGCAGTAGGTGTTGCCGCCGCGTGTATTCTTAGCGCATGCAGGAACGCTACGAGGCCGCAGCAGTCGAGCGCGCGGCGCAGGAGTATTGGGAAGCCCACGGCAGCTTCGTGGCCCGCGAGGACAGCGCGCGCGAGAAGTATTACTGCCTGTCCATGTTCCCGTACCCTTCCGGGCGTCTGCACATGGGCCACGTGCGCAATTACACGATCGGCGACGTGCTGGCGCGCTTCATGCGCATGCAGGGCCGCAACGTGCTGCAGCCGATGGGTTGGGACGCCTTCGGACTGCCGGCCGAGAATGCTGCGATCGCCAATGGCGTGCCGCCTGCGATCTGGACGCGCCAGAACATCGCCAGCATGCGCGCGCAACTGCAGGCCCTGGGCTTCGCGATCGACTGGACGCGCGAGCTGGCCACCTGCGATCCGGATTACTACCGCTGGAATCAATGGCTGTTCCTGCGCATGCTCGAGCGCGGCATCGCCTATAAAAAAACCGGAGTCGTGAACTGGGATCCGGTCGACCAGACCGTGCTCGCGAACGAACAGGTCATCGAGGGCCGCGGCTGGCGCACCGGCGCCCTGGTCGAAAAGCGCGAGATCCCGATGTACTACCTGCGTATCACCGACTACGCCGAGGAGTTGCTCGCGGCGCTGGATGATTTGCCCGGCTGGCCAGAGCGCGTGCGCGTGATGCAGGCCAACTGGATCGGGCGCAGCGAGGGCGTGGAGCTCGCGTTTCCCTATGCCAGCGATACCTGTGCGCTGCTGGGCGCCGAGGGCGTGCTCAAGGTGTTCACGACACGAGCCGATACGCTCTTCGGCGTGACCTTCGTGGCGATCTCGCCCGAGCATCCGTTGGCAAGTGCGGCGGCTGCGCGCGATCCGGCGCTCGGCGCATTCATCACCGAGTGCCGCCGCGGCAGCACGACCGAGGCGGAAGTGGCCAGTGCCGAGAAGCGCGGCATCGCTACCGGCCTGCACGTGCGCCATCCGCTGAGCGGGGAGAACATTGCGATCTGGGTTGCCAACTACGTACTCATGACCTACGGCGAGGGCGCGGTCATGGGCGTGCCGGCGCACGATGAGCGCGATTTCGCTTTCGCGCAGCGCTATGGGCTGCCGATACGCACGGTTGTGACGTCGGCGAGCGGCAGCTACGGCGAGGTCGGGGACGCATGGCAGTCGGGCTACGCGGTGGAGGGCGTGCTCGTGGACTCGGGCGAGTTCAGCGGCCTGAGCTCCGTTGCGGCGATCGAGGCGATTGCCGCGGCCCTGGAGCGCGTGGGTCTTGGAGCCAAGCGCGTGCACTGGCGGCTGCGTGACTGGGGTATCTCGCGCCAGCGCTACTGGGGCTGTCCGATTCCGTTGATCCACTGCGAGCACTGCGGCGTGGTGGCCGTGCCTGACGCGCAGCTGCCGGTCCTGTTGCCCGAGGATCTGGTGCCTGATGGCAGCGGCAATCCGCTCGCGCGCTGCCGCGAGTTTGTCGAATGCGTCTGTCCGAGCTGTGGCGGCGGCGCGCGCCGCGAGACCGACACCATGGACACCTTCGTCGATTCATCCTGGTATTTCCTGCGCTATGCGAGCGCCGGGCAGACGCAGGCGCCGGTGGATCAGCGCGCGGACTATTGGATGGCGGTGGATCAGTACATCGGCGGCATCGAGCACGCGATTTTGCATTTGCTGTACTCGCGCTTCTGGACCCGCGTCATGCGCGATCTGAAGCTGGTGCGCATATCCGAGCCTTTCTCCAATCTGCTCACGCAGGGCATGGTGCTTAACCAGATCTATTACCGCGTTGGGGCCGATGGGCGCCGCCAGTTCATCAGCCCGAGCGAGGTCGAGCCGCAATTCGATGCCAGCGGTGCGCGCGTCGGCGCGGTCATGCTCAAGGATGAGAGCCCAGTCGAATACGGCGGTCTCGGCACCATGTCGAAGTCCAAGGGCAACGGCGTCGATCCGCAGACGCTGGTGGACAAGTACGGCGCCGACACGGCGCGGCTGTTCATGATGTTCGCCGCGCCGCCCGAGCAATCGCTCGAATGGTCCGACGACGCCGTGGAGGGACAGGCTCGCTTCCTGCGCCGGCTCTGGAAGGCCGTGCATGTTCATGTCAGTGAAGGTCTCACCGAGCGCATCGAGCTGCGGGGCCGCAACGAGGAGCTGGGACTGAGCGAGCCGGCGCGCTCATTGCGGCGCGCGGCGCATCAGACGCTCGCCAAGGTCAGTGCGGACATTGGCCGCCGCCGCACCTTCAACACCGCCATCGCCGCGGTCATGGAGTTGCTCAATAGCGTGGGTCAGTACGCGGAGAGCGGACCCGTGGCGCGCGCGGTGCGCCACGAGGCGCTCGAGATCGCAGTGCTGCTGCTCTCCCCGATCGTGCCGCATATCTGCCACAGCCTCTGGTTCGCGCTCGGGCGCGAGCGCGCCGTCATCGATGAGCCCTGGCCGCAGCCCGATGCACAGGCCCTCGCGCAAGCGACGGTTGAGCTGATCGTGCAGGTCAACGGCAAATTGCGCGCGCGCCTGCAAATGCCCGCAGGCGCCGAGCGCGAACACGCCGTGGATGCGGCGCTGGCTGACCCGACGGTGCGCCGTTTCGTCGCGGGCAAGGTCGTGAGCAAGGCGATCCACGTGCCCGACAAACTCGTTAATCTCGTCGTATGAGTCGCGTCCGCATCAGACGGTGCGCAGCCCTCGCGGCGCTGCTCATGCCGATATTTTCAGGATGCGGCTTTCGGCTGCAGGGCAGCACGAGCGTGCCGCACTCCATTCCGGTCGTGCGCATCGAGACCAGCGACACTGAATCGGATTTCTACTTCGGACTGCGCAAAGCACTGCTGGCCGACGGCATACGTATCGATGAGGATGGCCACGACGACACCGCGGCGGTCGTAGAAGTGCTGACTGATTCGACCAACGAGCGCGTGCTGAGCGTCTCGGCACTCAATGTCCCGAATGAATACGAGCTCAGTTACGTACTGCGCTTTGCGGTCCGGTCAAAGGGACGCGAGCTGATTCCCGCCGAAGAGCACGTACTGGTGCGCGACTACACCTTCAGCGAAAGCGCGCTGCTGGCGAAGGAGCGCGAGCGCAAGATACTCAGCGCTGCCCTGGCGCATGACCTGGTCACGGTCGTCATGCGCCGTCTGGCGAGCCTGTAGCGGCGCGCACATGCTGTTGCTTGGCACCGTCGATCGAGGCGGCGTGGCCCGACTGCTGGCCGGCTACGGCGTGTCTCTGCAGGTGCTGCGCGCGGGTGAGCCGATTCCCGGCTCCTATTGGGGCGACAGCGAGGCCGGGCTGCGCGGCAACACGCTGTTCGCGCGTGCCGATACGCCGCTGCACTCGATCCTGCATGAGGCCGCGCATTTTATTTGCATGAGCGCGCAGCGACGCATCGCGCTCGAGCGCGATGCCGGCGGTGATGATGATGAGGAGAGCGCCGTGTGCTACCTGCAATTACTGCTGGCCGATGCGCTCGAGTGCATCGGCCGCGAGCGCCTCTGCATCGATATGGACGCCTGGGGCTATAGCTTTCGCCTGGGCGCGGCTGCCGATTGGTTCGAGCAGGATGCGCAGGATTCACGCTCGTGGCTGCAGCACTGCGGCATCATCGATGCGCAGGCGCGGCTCACCGGGGCGCTGCGAGTCTAGGCGTTGGCGGCGCGTCGGCGGCGGGCGAAGCGGTCCGTGGCCGCCACGAGCTCGCGCGCGATGCCGTCCTCAAAAGCCGAGTGACCGGCATCGGGCACGATGCGCAGCTGCGCCTCGGGCCACGCGCGATGCAGGTCCCAGGCGCTGCGCAGCGGGCAGACGATGTCATAGCGGCCCTGCACGATGACCGCCGGGACCGAGCGGATGCGCGCGACGTCGCGCAATAATTGATCGTCGTGTTCGAGAAAGCCGCGATGCACGAAATAGTGCGCCTCGATGCGCGCGAAGGCGCTGGCATAGGCGGGATCCTCGAATTTCGCGACATACAGTGGATTCATGCGCAGAAAACTCGTCGCGCCCTCCCAGCTCGACCAGGCGCGTGCGGCGGCAATGCGGGTTGGCGTGTCCGCCGAAGTCAAACGCCGATAGTAGGCCTGCATCATGTCGACGCGCTCGGACTGCGGGATCGGTGCGACAAACCGTTCCCACAGATCGGGGAAGATCGAGCCGGCGCCGAGCGGATCCTGGTAGAACCACGCGAGTTCTGAGCGGCGCAACAAAGAATTGCCGCGCAGCACGAGCTCGGTAACACGCTCGGGATGACGCTGCGCGTAGGCCAGGGCCAGCGTGGAGCCCCAGGAGCCACCGAACACCAGCCAGCGCTCTATGCCTAAGTGGATGCGCAGGCGTTCGATATCGCTGACCAGATCCCAGGTCGTGTTCTCGCGCAGCTCGGCGTGCGGGCGGCTGGCCCCGCAGCCGCGCTGATCAAACAGCACGATACGGTAGCGCTGCGGATCAAAGAAGCGGCGCATATCGGGCGCAGTGCCGCCACCGGGTCCGCCGTGCAGGAATACGGCAGGCTTGCCGCGTGGTTGACCGCTCTGCTCGTAATACAGCTCATGCAATTCAGATACGCGCAGGTACCCGCGCTCGAAGGGCCCAATGGGCGGATACAACGCGCTGTTGGCGCTGTTGGTGCTGTCGGCGCGGCTGCGAGGCAGGGCACGCGCGCCAGGTGAGGCTGACCTGCGCGTGCGCTTAGCAGCAGTGCGCTTCGGAGCAGTGCGCTTCAAATCTGAACCATCGGCCCAAGTGGCCTGCCCCCGAGCAGGTGCATGTGCAGGTGATAGACCTCCTGCCCACCATCCGCATTGCAGTTGACGATCAGGCGATAGCCGCTCGTGGCGATGCCCTCTTGGGCGGCAATCTGAGCGGCGACCAGGAACATATGACCCAGTAGCGCTTCGTCTGCCACGCTCGCATCATTGGCGGTAGGAATCGGCTTGTTCGGCACGATCAGCACGTGCGTAGGCGCGCGCGGATGGATGTCGCGGAAAGCGATGACGCGCTCGTCCTTGAAAACGATGCTGGCGGGCAGCTCACCCTTAATGATGCGCTCGAACAAAGTCGGCATGGGCTTCCCCGCTCGTTTCTATTCAATCAGCTTAAGATACCGCCGTGCAGGAGCACAATAAATGAAACTAAGCCTTGATGAGCTGCCCGCGCAGCTGGCACAACGGCTGTTGCCGGCGTATCTGATCAGCGGTGATGAGCCGCTGCGGGTCGGCGAGGCCAGCGATCTGATTCGTGCACGCGCTCGTGCGGCTGGCTACGAGGAGCGCGAGGTCTTCTTCATCGAACGCGCCGGCGCCGTCTGGGACGAGGTGCAGCAGAGCGCGCAGTCGCTGTCGCTGTTTGCCAATCGCCGCGTGATTGAGATCCGCATGCCCACGGGGAAGCCGGGCGTGAACGGGGCTGCGGCGCTATTGCGAGTGATGGCCGCGGCCGGTGATGAGCTGTTGCTGCTCGTGATCACCGGCAAGCTCGAGCGCGAGACACAAGGTGCGGAGTGGGTGCGTGCATTGCAGGCGCGCGGCGCCTGGCTGCCGATCTGGCCGATTGCTCGCGCGCAATTGCCGCAATGGCTGCAAGCGCGCTTCCGAGCCGCTGGATTGCGCGCGGACGAGGAGGCGCTTGAACTGCTCGCCGAGCGCAGCGAGGGCAACCTGCTCGCGGCACAACAGGAGATCGAGAAGCTCGCGCTGCTGTTGCCGCCGGGTGCCGCAGTCAGCGCGACCGAGGTCGCGGCCAGCAGTGCCGATAGCGCGCGATTTGACGTATTCCAGCTCGGCGAGGCGGTGCGCGCCATGGAGCCGGGACGCTCGCTGAGAATCCTGGCAGGCCTGCAGGCTGAAGGCGCCGAGGCGCTACTGGTGCTGTGGGGGCTGCTGCGAATCATGCATGGATTGCAGGCCAGCGGCTTCAGCCCCGCAGGCCGTACCGGGCCGCGCCCGTCATTTGCGCGGTTGGCCGCTCGCGCCGCTCGCGTCGATCGCGTGGCCAAGGGGCTCGAGCGCGGTGATGCCTGGGACGAGCTCGCATTGCTGGCCGTGGAGCTGTGCGGACTGCGTCCGCTGCCCTGGCTGCGCGCGGGCTAGGCCATGGCAGAACCCATAGGCCTGTTCGGGGGCACGTTCGATCCGATCCACTACGGGCACCTTCGTACTGCCTTTGAACTCTGGCAATCGCTCAAGCTCGCCGAGGTACGCTTCCTGCCGACCGGCAATCCCCCGCATCGCGAGGCGCCGCTGGCCTCAAGCGAGTTGCGCCTGGATATGGTGCGCGCCGCGGTCGTCGGACAGCCCGGCTTCACGGTCGATGATCGCGAGATCCGCCGCAGCGGCATGTCCTACTCGATCGATACGCTGCTCGAGCTGCGCCTTGAATATCCACAACGCTCGCTGTGCCTGTTGCTCGGCATGGATGCCTTCCTGGGTATGCCGAGCTGGCACCGCTGGCGCGAGATCTTCGGACTCGCACATGTGGTGGTGGCACACAGGCCCGGCTGGAAGGCGCCGATCATGGGCCCGCTCGGCGAGGAGATGGTCGATCGCGGTACCGGCAGCGTGCTGGATCTGCACAACTCGAGCGCCGGGCGCATTTATGTCCATGCTGTAACACAGCTGGAGATCGCCTCTACGGACCTGCGCGCGCTGATCCTCGCCGGCCGCGATCTGCGCTACCTGGTGCCCGAGCCGGTGCGCGATCTCATCCTGCGCACCGGGTGCTATGCTCAGGCTGACAGCTGAAGCGCTTGAGGAAGGGGATCAGCCGACCCGCATGACAAAGACCGCTCGCCCGCGCCGCGCACCGCGACGCAACCTCACTCTCGAAAAGCTCGTGCTCGCGGCGCTGGATGACATGAAGGCAGTTAATGTCAAATTGCTGGACGTGCGCGCTTTGACGGACATTACCGATGCGATGATCGTGGCCTCAGGCAACTCCGACCGGCACGTGCGCGCGATCGCCGATCGCATCGTCGAGCAGGTGCGCCATGCCGGCCTGCGGCCATTCGGGATCGAAGGCACACGCGATGGCGAATGGGTGCTGCTGGATCTGCAGGACGTGCTCGTGCATGTGATGCTGCCCCGGGTGCGTGAGTTCTATGGGCTTGAGCAGCTCTGGGAGCCACCGCAGCGGCGCGTCGCCGCGCCACGCACCGCGGCCCGCTGAGCTTAGGCGTGCGCCGATGCTTCTGCGCGTCATTGCGGTCGGCACGCGCATGCCCGCCTGGGTCGATGCAGCGGTCGAGGATTACTCGCGCCGCCTGCGCGGCGCCTGGCGGCTGGAGCTCAGCGCTTTGTCACCGGCGAGCCGCAGGCAGGCCGGGGGTGCAGCCAATGCGGCCAAAGCCAGTGAGGCGCGCCGCATCCTTGCATTATTGTCAGCGCGTGACCTGGTGGTGCCGCTCGATGAGCGCGGCGAGCAGTTCAGTACACTCGAGCTCGCGCAGTGGCTCGAGGCGCGCCGCGGCGAGGGCCGGGATCTGGCCTTCGTGATCGGCGGTCCGGATGGCTTGAGCGATGAGGTGCTCGCGCGTGGCCGCTTGCGCTGGTCGCTCTCGCGCCTGACGCTGCCGCACGCACTGGTACGAGTAGTGCTCGCGGAACAGCTGTACCGGGCCTCGACGGTGCTGGCTGGCCATCCCTATCACCGCTCGTGAAGCATGCAAGCCCCGCCACCCATGCTGGTCCTGGCCTCGGTATCCCCGCGCCGCAGTGCGCTGCTGACGCAGATTGGCATGCCCCATCGTGTCATACCCGCGCACATCGATGAGCGGCGCGACGAGGGCGAGCCGATCGAGCAGTGCGTACGGCGCCTGGCCGGGCAGAAAGCGCTGCAGGTCAGCGCGCTGCTGGGGGCGGCCGGCGCCCTCGATCAGCGCCAGGCCGTGCTGGGCGCCGACACGACGGTCGTGGTTGATCAGTACATGCTCGAGAAGCCGCGCGATCGCCAGCACGGACTGGCCATGCTTGCACGCCTGTCAGGCCGCGAGCACGAGGTCCTGTCCGCCGTCGCGCTCGCGTATGGCGGAAGATTGCAAACGCTGCTGAGTCGCAGCCTGGTGCGCCTGCGCTCACTGGGTCGCGAGGAATGCGAGGCATACTGGGACAGCGGTGAGCCGCACGATAAGGCGGGCGGCTATGCCATCCAGGGACGCGGCGCCGTGTTCGTCGAGTCATTGCATGGCAGCTATTCGGGTGTGATGGGACTGCCGTTATTTGAAACGGCGGCACTGCTGGCGGCCGCAGGTCTGCCGGTATGGCAATCGTGAGCGAGGCGTGGCGATGAGCCAGCAATCCCCGGTGACTCCAGTGGCGGTCGCGGCCATTCAGATGACCTCCGGCCCCGACGTGGCCGCGAACCTGGCTGCGGCCGGCGCACTGCTCGAGCGCGCGGCGCGCGAGGGCGCGCGCGTGGCAGCGCTGCCGGAGAATTTCTCCTTCATGGGCCGCGCCGATGCCGACAAGCGCGCGGTCGGCGAGCGCGACGGGGATGGTCCCGTGCAGCAGTTTCTGGCCGAGCGCGCGCGCGCATTGGGACTGTGGATCGTCGGCGGAACCACACCCATCTCGCAGCAGCCGGGCGAGCGCGTCGCGGCCGCATGCCTGGTCTACAACGATCAGGGCGAGCGCATCGCGCGCTACGACAAGGTTCATTTATTCGATGTGGCCATTCCCGGGCGTGCCGAGAAGTATCGCGAGTCGGCGAACACCGCACCCGGAGCGCGTCAGGTGCTGGTGCCCACGCCCGCGGGACTGCTGGGTCTGTCGGTCTGCTATGACGTTCGCTTTCCCGAGCTGTATCGGCCGATGGCCGCTGCCGGGGCGCAATGGTTCACGGTGCCATCGGCATTCACGCTGCCTACGGGGCGCGCGCACTGGGAGACGCTGCTGCGCGCACGCGCCATCGAGAATCTCAGCTACGTGGTCGCCCCCGCCCAGTGGGGGCGGCATGCGAGCGGCCGCGAGACCTATGGCGACAGCCTCATCATCGATTACTGGGGCGCAATATTGAGCCGTTTGCCCAGCGGCGAGGGCGTCATCGTCGGCCGACTCGACCTGGCCGCGCAGGAAGTCGCGCGCCGCGATTTCCCGGCCCTCTCGCATCGAGTAATGTGAGCAACCTGAAGGTAAGAGCATCGCCATGTCGACATCCCTGACCGCCACTGATGCGCTGCGCTGCGCGCGCGAGAGCATTCTTGCGCCCGCCGGCCTGGATGAAGGCCGCATCGAGCAGGCCCTCGGCCTTGTGCTCGGCTCGGCTGTGGATGCCGCCGACCTGTATTTCCAGCTCGCGCGCGCCGAGAGCTGGGGGCTCGAGGACGGCATCGTCAAGGAAGGCAGCGCCAGCATAGAGCAGGGCGTCGGCGTGCGCGCGATGGCCGGTGAGAAGACCGGCTTCGCCTATTCCGATGAGATCATGATGCCCGCACTGGAAGAGGCGGCGCGCGCCGCGCGCGCC
>JBEKWD010000032.1:0-11828 GCA_049513435.1 Steroidobacteraceae bacterium
GCCGCCCCAGGCAACCAGCGCGCGCACTATGCCCCGACGACGCCGCTGGCGATCGCCTCGACCGAAGAGATCGAGGCACTGGCCGCCGAGCTCTCCGGACGCGGCCACCGCGTCGCGGTGCTGGCGCAGCACCCGCCGTTGCGAGCCCATCAGTATGTCACCTGGATCAATGCGGGCGCGCGCCCCGAGGTCTACGCCCACGATCTATATGCGCATCTGCGGGCGCTGGATAAGTCCGCGTGCGCGCGCATTCTGGTGCAGGGCGTGCCGGATGATGAGCGCTGGGATGCGGTGCGCGACCGACTCACGCGCGCCGCCGCGGCCAGCGAGGCCGAGAGCCAGGCCGATGATGATGCGTTGGCGGTAGGCGTGCTGCCTTGACGCCGCCGCGCTGATGCCGCGTTTCATCGATCCGTTCGAGACGCAGCAGATCTCGCGCCTGACGCGCGAGTTCGGCTCGCCGCTGCTGATCGTCGATTGCGCGCGCGTGCGCGCGCAGTACCGCAAATTACAGCGCGCGCTGCCCGCGGTGGCGCTGCATTACGCGCTCAAGCCCTTACCGCACCCGGACGTGGTGCGCACGATCATGCAGCTGGGCGGCGGCCTGGATCTGGCGACCAGCGGGGAGATCGCGCTCGTGGCGGGCTTAGGGGTAGAGGCCAGCCGCTGCATCCACACACATCCGATCAAGCGCGAGCGCGACATCCGCAATGCGCTCGAATTCGGCATACGCAGCTTCGTGGCCGATAACGTCGATGAAGTGCGCAAGTTCAAGCGCTATGGGGAGCGCGCTGCACTGATGCTGCGCGTGTCGTTTCGTAGCCCCGGGGCGGTGTGCGATCTGTCGCGCAAGTTCGGCTGCGATCCGGAAGATGCGATCACTCTGGCGCGGCTGGCCGCGTCGCTCGGTATCGACGTGCAGGGGTTTTCATTCCATGTGGGCTCCCAGGCACCCGACGCGCTCAAGCACGTTGAGGCGATCGAGGCCTGCGCCAGGCTCCTGCGGAGCGCGCGCCGTGAGCGGCTCGGTACGCTCGATACGCTCGATATCGGTGGCGGGTTTCCGATTGATTACCTGCAGCACGTCCCGGACATCGGCAAATTCTGCGCGCCCATTCGCGCAGCCTTGGCCACGCTGCCGGCGCGCACGAGCGTGCTGGCCGAGCCCGGGCGCTACATCGTCGGCCCGGCGGCCATCGGGGTTGCGACCGTCATGGGCCGCGCTCGACGCGAAGGGCACTGGTGGTACTACCTCGACGACGGGCTCTATGGCTCATACAGCGGGCAGTTGTACGATTGCGCGCGTTATCCGGTGGAGCCGCTGCGGCAGGGCGAGCCCTTGCTGCCCTCGGTGCTGGCGGGGCCGACCTGCGACAGCATCGACGTGATCGCTGAGAACCTGCTGCTGCCGGAGCTCAAAGTCGGCGATCTGATCGTGGGCCGCGCCATGGGCGCCTATACCTGGGCCAGCGCCTCGGAGTTCAATTTCTTCCCGAAGGCAACCGTCGTAGCGGTCAACAGGCGCGCCGGTGATACCGGCGGGGTGGAAGGCTAGCTGATGTCAGCCGAGGCGCAAGCTACCTCCACGGCAGCGGCCGGCGGCGACGTGCTGCCAGCGCTGCGGCTCAAGCGCGGCGAGGATCGCCGGCTGCGCGCCGGACATCTGTGGGTGTTTTCGAACGAGATCGACAATGAGGCGACGCCGCTGACCGCACTGCCGGTCGGCTCGATGGTGCGGCTGCTATCCGACCGCGATCAGTTTCTGGGCTACGCCTACGTCAATCCGCACGCGTTGATCTGTGCGCGCATCCTCAGCCGCAGTCCGATGCAGCTGCCCGACCGCTCGCTGCTGGTACACCGGCTGCGCGTCGCGCTCGCGCTGCGCGAGCGCCTCTACCGCGCGCCGTACTACCGCTGGGTGTTCGGCGAGTCTGACGCTCTGCCTGGGCTCGTGCTGGATCGCTATGGCGAGACCGTCGTGGGCCAGATTGCCACGGCCGGCATGGAGGCGCTGCGCGCGCAAATCGAAGCGGCTGTGGTTGAGGTGCTCGAGCCGCGCGCGCTGGTATGGAAGAACGACGGCGCTGCCCGCGAGCTCGAGCACTTGCCGCGGCAAGTGCTCATGCCGGTCGGGCGTGCACCCGAAGAGTTGCACGTGCTCGAGTCCGGCTTGCGCTACAGCGTGCCGCTGGCGCTCGCCCAGAAGACCGGCTGGTTCTACGATCAGTGCGCCAATCGCGAGCAATGGCGGCGGCTGATCGTGCCGGGGGCGCGCATTCTGGATGTCTGCAGCTACGCCGGGGCCTGGGCCATCACGGCGCTCGCACATGGCGCGGCTGCAGCGCTGTGCGTCGATGCCGCGGAAGCGGCCCTGAGCATGGCCACGCGTAACGCCGCGGCGAACGGCGTGACGCTCAGCACGCAGCGCGGCGATGCCTTCGAGGTGCTCCATGAGTTGCAGCGCGCCGGCGAGCGCTATGACGCCATCGTGCTCGACCCACCCGCGTTCATCAAGCGCAAGAAGGACATTGCGCGCGGACAGGCCGCCTATCGCAAGCTCAATCAATGCGCGATGCGCCTGCTCGAGCGCGACGCGTTGCTGGTGAGCTGCTCGTGTTCCTATCATCTTGCGCCCGAGGAGCTCATGGGGCTGATTCAGTCGGCCGCGCGCCACAGCGGCCGCTTCGTGCAGATTCTCTACAGCGGCGGTCAGGCGCCGGACCATCCGGTGCATCCTGCGATTCCCGAAACGCGCTATTTGAAAGCTTTTTTCTGTCGCGTCACGCGCGAGTGAGCTGCACGCTTCCCGGGGCAACCCGCTAATATTCGGCAATGCTGCGCTACCCGAACATCGACCCGATCGCCGTGAGTCTCGGACCCCTGCGCATTCACTGGTACGGCGTCATGTACCTGGTGGGATTCGCAGCGGCCTGGTGGCTCGCGCGGCGCCGGGCGGCCACGCCGGGCTCGAGCTGGAAAGCCGCCGACGTCGATGATTTCATTTTCTATGCGATGCTCGGGGTCATCCTCGGCGGGCGCATCGGTTACGTACTGTTCTATGGCTGGCCATTGTGGCGTGCGGACTGGCTCTATCCGCTCAAGATCTGGCAGGGCGGCATGTCGTTTCACGGCGGCCTGCTCGGGGTCGCCACGGCCACCGCACTGTACGCGCGCCGCAGCGCACGCAATATGGGTGACGTCTTTGACTTCACCGCGCCGTTGCCCGCGGTCGGCTTGTTTTTCGGACGCATCGGCAATTTCATCAATGGCGAGCTCTGGGGACGAGCCACTGATGTGCCCTGGGCCATGCTTGTGCCCGATCCGAACGGCGGCCCCCCGGTCCCGCGCCATCCCTCGCAGCTCTACGAGGCCACGCTCGAGGGGCTGGTGCTGTTCACGGTGCTCTGGATCTATACGAGCCGGCCGCGGCCGCGCTATGCACCCGTCGGCTTGTTCCTGGTCTGCTACGCGCTGGCGCGCATCGCGGTGGAGTTCGTGCGCGAGCCGGATGCGCAGATCGGCTACCTGGCGTTCGGCTGGTTCACGATGGGACAGCTGTTATCACTACCGATGCTGCTGGGCGGCCTGGCGCTCATGCTGATCGCCTACCAACGGCGCATACCCTCGGGCAATTTCCTGCCGGCGCCATGAAGGCCTACCTGGAGCTGCTGCGCGCCGTGCTGGAACGCGGGCAACACAAGGATGATCGAACCGGCACCGGTACGCTGTCATTGTTCGGCCAGCAGTTGCGCGCGGATCTGAGCGCGAGCTTTCCGCTGTTGACCACGAAAAAGATTCATCTGCCCTCCGTGGTGTACGAGCTGCTGTGGTTTCTGCGCGGCGATACCAACATCGCCTACCTGCGCGAGCACGGCGTGACGATCTGGAACGAATGGGCTGATGAGCGCGGCGAGCTCGGCCCGGTATATGGCAAGCAGTGGCGCAGCTGGGGCAGCGCCGATGGCCGGCAGATCGATCAGATCAGCGCGGTGGTGCACTCGCTGCGGACCAATCCGAATTCACGGCGCATCCTGGTGAGTGCCTGGAACGTCGGGGAGCTCGAGCGCATGGCGCTCGCGCCCTGCCACGTTCTGTTTCAGTTCTACGTCGCCGCGGGCAAGCTGTCCTGCCACCTCTACCAGCGCAGTGCCGACGTATTCCTCGGCGTGCCGTTCAACATCGCTTCCTATGCGCTGCTGACCTGCATGCTCGCACAGCAATGCGAGCTCGAGCGCGGCGAGCTGATCTGGAGCGGCGGGGATTGTCATCTGTACCTCAATCATCTGGAGCAGGCACGCCTGCAGCTTGCGCGCACGCCATTCGCCGCGCCGCAACTGCATATCCGGCGCCGTCCGCCGAGCATCTTTGAATACGAGTACGAGGATTTCGAGTTCCTGGACTATCAGTTTCATCCCGCGATTCGCGCGAGTGTCGCCGTATGAGGCGCACGCGTACGAGGCGGCCCGCCCGCGCCGCCGGCAAACGCGCACGCGTGCGGCCGATTCGAGTGCGGCCGGACATGATCCAGGTGCGCCGTTCGCGCCTGCACGGACGCGGCGTGTTTGCGCGGCGCCGGATCCGCAAAGGCACCCGTGTCATCGAGTATCTGGGCGATCGCGTATCGCACCGTGAGGCGGATCGGCGCTACGAGCACAGGCCGATCACCGACAATCACACGTTCCTGTTCATCGTCGATCGCGCCGTTGTCATCGATGCCGGCAGCGCCGGCAACGATGCGCGCTATATCAACCATTCGTGCGACCCCAATTGCGAGTCGGTGATCGAGGATCGGCGCGTGTTCATCGAGGCCATCCGCACCATCGGCGCCGGTGAAGAGCTCACCTACGACTACCAGATTGGCCGCGACCGGGATGATCCGCCGAATGTGGATCAGATCTTCGCCTGCCGCTGCGGCGCGCCCGGGTGCCGCGGCTCGATGCTCTGGCCGGCCAAGCGCAAGCCGCGCGCGCACACGCCGTGAAGGCAAGGCGGCTATCGGCGGCGGCCGTCATCGGCGCCATGGGTGTGGTCTACGGCGATATCGGCACCAGTCCGCTCTATGCGATGGAGGTCTCGATCAACGCCGCCGGTGCGCCGATGGATCGACTGGTCGTCATGGGCGTGCTGTCGCTGATCTTCTGGAGCCTGCTGATCGTCATCACGCTCAAGTACGTCGTGCTCATCATGCGCGCGGACAACCAGGGCGAGGGCGGCATACTCTCGCTGTTCGCGCTGGTGCAGCGCGGGCTCACGCCGGGCAGCGGCTGGCAGCGCATCATCGTCATGCTGGCCGCGCTGGGCGCTGCGCTGTTCTACTGTGATGCGCTGATCACGCCGGCTATCTCGGTCCTCAGCGCCGTGGAAGGACTCGAGAACCTCAGTCCCGACTTCACCAGCGCGGTCGTACCCCTCACGCTGATCATCATCATCGCGCTATTCGCGATCCAGTATCGCGGCACCGAGCGTGTCGGCCGGCTGTTCGGTCCGATCATGCTGTTGTGGTTCCTGGTGCTCGCAGGCACCGGCGTGATGGCGCTGGTGCGCTATCCGGCCGCACTCGCGGCACTCAACCCGAGCTACGGCGCCATGCTGCTGCTGAAGCGCTCGGGCGTAGCGCTAGTGATCCTCGGCGGCGTATTTCTGGCCATGACGGGCGGCGAGGCGCTCTATGCAGACATGGGACACTTCGGCAAGAAGCCGGTGCGCGTGGCCTGGTTTGCCTTGGTGTGGCCCTCGCTGGTGTTGAATTATTTCGGGCAGGGCGCGCGCATCCTGGCCGACCCCGCCGCCGCGCACCTGCCGCTCTATCAACTGGTGCCGGTCAGCATGCTGCCGTTCATGGTCGTGCTCGCGACCGCGGCCACGATCATCGCCTCGCAGGCCACGATCACGGGCGCCTTCTCCGTGACTCGGCAATGCATCCAGCTCGACCTGCTGCCGCGCCTGCGCATCATGCAGACCTCGGCGCGCGAGCACAGTCAGATCTACGTGCCGGCGGTGAACTGGTTCGTCATGGTCGCGGTGTGCGTGTTCGTGCTGGGGTTTCGCTCCTCGGGCGCGCTGGGCGCGGCCTATGGCGCGGCCGTGGCAGGCACGATGTTCATCACCACGCTGCTTGGAGCGCAGCTGGCGCTCGCACAATGGCGCTGGGCCGTCTGGCGCGTCACGGCGGTGTTCCTGCCGCTGGCGTTCGTGGATCTGCTCTACCTGACGGGCAACATGACGAAATTCGCGCAAGGGGCATGGGCGCCGCTGCTGCTGGCGACGGTGCTGTTCGGCGTATTCATGATCTGGCGCAGCGGACGGCAGCTGTTGCGCAGCGCTTTGCGCGCGGTGGCCGTGCCGCGCGCGCAATTGCCGAAACTGCTGGCCGGCGTGCCGCGTGTTCAGGGCACGGCGGTATTTCTCGCCAGCGATCCGGATCACGTGCCGACCGCGCTGTTGCGCAATCTCGAGCACAATCATGTGTTGCACGAGCGCGTCGTGTTTCTGAATCTGGAGATCACGCGCGCGCCGCGTCAGGATCCGGCCCACCGCGTGCGCATCGAGACATTGATGCCCGAGATCTACGGTGTCATCGCCAGTTTCGGTTTCATGGAGACGCCCGATGTGAGCGAATCGCTCAGACAGTGTCGCGCACGCGGGCTCAAATTGTTTGCCCAGGACTCATCGTTCTTTCTCGGCTGGCACCTGGTGGTGCCGCGACCACGCGGCGGCTATGAGGGTGTGCAGCGGCGAGTGTTTGCGTGGATGCACCGCGGCAGCACGCAGGCGATCGAGTTCTTTCGCATGCCCGAGCAGCAGCACGTGATCGTGCTCGCGACACAAGTCGAGCTCTGAGCGCCGGGCGATGAGCGCCAGGGTGACGCTGATCGCCGCGTTGGCGGACAACGGCGTGATCGGCCGTGAGGGCGCTTTGCCCTGGCATCTGCCGGATGATCTGAAGCGCTTCAAGAGCCTCACGCTCGGCAAGCCGGTGCTCATGGGGCGGCGCACTTTCGAGTCGATCGGCCGGCCACTGCCCGAGCGGCGTAACCTAGTGTTGAGCCGGCACACGCCCGCACCGGCCGCGGGGGTTGAATTCGTCACCAGCCTGGACGCCGCCTATGCGCTCGCGCGCGCTGCGCCGGAGCTGTGCGTGATCGGCGGCGCGGCGGTATTCGCGCAGGCGCTGAGCGTGGCCACCCGCCTGCAACTGACCTGGGTGCATGGCGAAATCGCCGGTGATGTTTATTTTCCGCTGCGCGATTTCAGCCTCTGGCGTGAGCTCGAGCGCAGCGAGCATGCGCAGGACGCGCGGCATGCCTATGCGATGAGCTTTGTGACACTCGAGCGCGCCTGAAATGGCGGCGCTCACGTCCTGCTTCAGTGCTGCCGCAGATGCGTGGCGGCCAGAAAGGCGCGCACCGGCTCCCCGAGCAGCTCGTAGAGGGCTGCGTAGGATTCCAGCAGCGCATCCGGATGCGGCAGCAGCGTGATGAAGTTCAGCCTGAGCTTGCCGGTCAGGCCAATCGGCGCCGGGATGACCTGCACGCCGGCGGCCGTGAATTCACGCACTGAGCGCAGCATATGAGTGCCGCGCGTGACCAGCAGCACGCGCTCGACGCCCTGGGCGCGCAGGATACGCACTGAGTTGCGTGCGTTCTGGAAGGTGTCGTAAGCCTGATCGTCGACCCAGCGCGGCTCGATGTCGAAGTTGTGCCGCAGCGTCTGGCGCATCGCCTCGGCCTCCGCCTGAAAGCCGCTGACCAGGATCGGCAGCCCGGTGCGCCGGGCGATGAAGGCGCCGTAGGCAAGTCGCTCGAGCAGCACCGGATCGGCCGCCGCGCTGCCGTATTCGGGCGCCCACTCGCGATAGCCGCCGCCACCGATGATCACGATCGCCTGCGCGAGGCTGGGTCGTGTCCAATCGAACGGCGCGTAAGCTTCGGCCCGGCGCGTGATCGCATCGGCAATCAGCGGCGTCGACAACAGCCATAACGAGGCGACGCACAGCGCGATCAGAGCGCGTGCGAGCCGTGGTCGGCGCGACCACAGCCACAGGCCCGCCAGCCCGAGTAGCAGCGGGCCGGCCGGGGGCAACAGCAGATCCCTCACCACCGATTTCAGATGCAGCAGAAACATCATGGAGCGCAGTGCCTATGAGATGCTCTGCAACGTCTCGGCGAGCGTGCCGAAGAGCTGCTCGATCTGCGCGGGCTCGATGATCAGTGGCGGCGAGAAAGCCAGCGTATCGCCCGTATAGCGCACCAGCACACCGCGCTCCAGGCAGCGCAGGAAGACCTCATAGCCGCGAGCGCCGGGCTGCGAGGGCAGCGGCTCGAGCTCGATGCCCGCCATCAGGCCCAGATTGCGTATGTCGCGCACGTGCGCAGCCCCGCGCAGCGCGTGCGCCGCGTTCTCGAACTGCGCTGCCAGTGATCGGGCGCGCGCAAACAGCTGCTCGCGCTCGTAGAGCTGCAGCGTGGCGATGGCGGCGGCCATCGCCAGTGGATGGGCGGAATAGGTGTAGCCGTGAAACAGCTCGATCGCGTCGGGACTAGCCGCGCTGATCACAGTGTCGTAGAGCGCGCGCTTGACCACCACCGCGCCCAGCGGCACCGCGGCGTTACTGATGGCTTTCGCAAGCGTGATGATGTCGGGTGTCACGCCGAAGTATTCGCTGGCGGTGGCGGCGCCGAGCCGGCCGAATGCAGTGATGACCTCATCGAAGATCAGCAGCAGGCCATAGCGGTCGCACAGCGCGCGCAGGCGCTCAAGATAGCCGCGCGGCGGCACCAATACGCCACCGGAGCCGGCCAGCGGCTCGACGATCACGCCGGCGATCGTCGATGCATCATGCAGCATCACCAGCCGTTCCAAATGGTCGGCCAGATGTGCGCCCCAGGCCGGCTGTCCGCGCGAGAACGCCGCCTGCGACAGATCGTGCGTATGCGGCAGGTGATCGACCCCCGGCATCAGATTGGCTGCAAAGGTCTTGCGATTGGCGCCGATGCCGCCGACGGAAATGCCACCGAAGCCCACGCCATGGTAGCCGCGCTCGCGGCCGATGAAGCGCATGCGCTGGGCCTCGCCGCGCGCGCGGTGGTACGCCAGTGCGATCTTCAACGCCGTATCGGCGGACTCGGAGCCCGAGCTGGTGAAAAAGATCCGGTCCATGCCAGCGGGCATGAGTCGCACCAGGCGCGCGGCGGCCTCGAAGGCGAGCGGGTGGCCCATCTGAAAGCCCGGCGCATAATCGAGCTCGCGGCTCTGGCGCGCGATCGCCTCGGCGATCTCGGCGCGACAGTGCCCGGCATTCACGCACCACAATCCGGCCGTGCCGTCGAGCACCTCGTGCCCATCCAGGCTGCGGTAATACATGCCGCTGGCGCTGACCAGCAGGCGCGGGGCGGCCTTGAACTGTCGGTTCGCCGTAAACGGCATCCACAGAGCGTCGGTATTCGGCATCAATGGCACGGTGCTACTCATGACATCTCCGAGGGGGCGCAGCGAGCGCGGCGAGCGCGCATTCTACAGGCCGGCCCGATCCAGCAGGGCTTCGACCCGGGCCGGTGAGGCATCCTCGAGCTCGTGCACGTGTGCTTCGGCCATGAGTGCCGCAAGCACGCGCTCCTGCGCCGCGCCGCGCTGCTGCGCTTCGGCGTAAGGAATCTGTGCATGGAACATGACCATCGAATAGCGCGGAATGAAGCGCTCCGGGAAGCGGCGCTCGAGCGCTGCGGCGAGCCGCTGGCGGCGCGCGAACTGCGGCGAGCGCACCAGCTCGCGCATCTCGACGTAGTTCTCCAGCGCCATGGCCGCAATCGCATCGCTGTTGGGTCTGCGCTCGAGCTCGAAGCGCAGGAAGCTCGCGGCGCGCGCAGCGCTGTCATGCGCTGCCGGAGCGCGCAACAGCGCGGCGAGCTCGCGGCAATCCTCGAAGCCGCAGTTCAGCCCCTGGCCGTGGAATGGCACGATCGCGTGCGCCGCATCGCCGAGCAGCAGGACGCGGCCTTCGACCTGCCAGCGTTCGCAGTACAACGTGCCGAGCCGGCTCTGCGGGTGCACCGCGAACTGCTCGGCGAGGTCAGGGATGGCGCGTGCGGCATCGGCGAATTGGCTCTCAAATAAATTCAGCACGGCATCGCGCCTGCGCAGGTGATCGAAGCCCGGCTCGCCATGGCGCGGCAGAAACACGGTGGCGGTGAAGCTGGCGTCGGTATTGGGCAAGGCGATGAGCATATAGCCGCCGCGCGGCCAGATATGCAGTGCGTGCGGCTCGAACGCGTAACGCCCGCCGCGTGCGGGATCGGGCGCAATCGAGAGCTCCTTGTAATCGTGTTCCAACCCCTGCTCGCGCGAATGCGAGTAGCCGCGCGCCTCGAGCGCGGCGCGTACCGCCGAGCCGGCCCCATCGGCACCGAGCAGTACCTCGAAGCTCTCGGTGACGAGGCGAGCGCTGCGCTCGTCCTGCCAGGTCAGGCTCAGTGTCTGCGGATCCACATCGATGCAGCGGCTGTCGAACTGCAGCTCGATGAGCGGGCACAGGGCGGCGGCCTCGAGCAGCAGGCCGTTGAGCCGCTCGCGGCTCACGGCATGAATGACTTCCCGCTCATTCTGGCCATAGCGCAGGAACTGCAGCGCGCCATCGGTTTCGTGCAACATGCGGCCGGGCATCGAGATCATTGCCGGCGCGATGCGTGGCATGAGGCCCGCCTGCTCGAGCGCGAGCAGGCCGCGCGCAGCCAGCGCCAGATTGATCGAGCGGCCGCGCTCGGGTGCTGCCCGGCGCGGATCCGGGCGCCGCTCGATCAGCCGCACGCGCTGGCCCTGCTCGGCCAGCAGCAGCGCCATGAGCGCACCGACCGGACCGGCGCCGACGATCGTGTAGCGTGTCATGGGATGAATGCGCGGCCGCGAGGCGCGCAGCGCTGGTGCGGCGCGCAGCGCTCGTGCCTCAGCGGCTCTCCTCCAGCGCATCGAACAGGTGCCAGGCCGCGCGCAATACGTCCTCGAATCCAATGTAGAGCGGTGCGAGTCCGAAGCGCATCACATCCGGCTCGCGCCAATCGCATACCACCGCGCGCCGGCTCAACGCCTGGAACACGGCGCGCCCGCGCGCCGCAGTCCCACGCACGCGCAGCGAGAGCTGGCAGCCGCGCTGCGAGGGCTCGGTTGGAGTCATGAGCGTCACATCCTCGCGCGCGAACTCGAGCAGCAGCGATTCGAACAGCGCGCTCAGTGCCAGAGATTTGGCGCGCAGTGCCGGCATGCCGGCCTCGGCGAACATCGGTAAGGAGGCGCGCAATGGAGCGCTCGAGAAGATCGGCGGATTGCTGACCGCCCAGGCCGCGGCGCCAGAGGCGGGCGTGAACTGTGCGGGCATTTGAAAGCGCGTGGCCGGATCCTGACCCCACCAGCCGGCCAGCCGCGGCAGATCGCGACGCTGCAGATGCCGCGTGTGCACGAAGGCACCGGCCAGCGCGCCTGGTCCGGCGTTGAGATATTTGTAACTGCACCAGGCGGCAAAATCCGTACCATCGTCATGCAGTCCGAGCGGCACGTTACCGATCGCGTGCGCCAGATCCAGCCCGATACAGGCGCCGGCGGCGTGCGCTGCGCGCACGATGCGCGGCAGATCGAAGTATTGGCCGGTGCGGTATTGCACGCCGGGCCAGAGCACCAGCGCCAGGCGCGAGGCATTCGAGGCTATGGCCTGCTCGATATCCTCGGCGCGCAGCAGCTCCTCGCCCGGCCGCGCGCCGAGCTCGATGAGCTCGTGCGCGCTGTCCAGTCCGTGCCAGCCAATCTGAGCTGTCACCACATGGCGGTCGGACGGGAAGGCG
>JBEKWD010000033.1:0-11801 GCA_049513435.1 Steroidobacteraceae bacterium
AGCTCGGCGATCCGCGCCAGATCGGCGTCACGGTGCGCTACGATCTGCTCGGCCACAAGTAGCGCAGCCCGCAGGAGGGCGCATGCCCGCCAAGGTGCGCGTGTTTCAAGTCGATGCCTTCACTACGCAGCGCTTCTGCGGCAATGCGGCCGGCGTCGTGCTCGACGCCGAGCATTTGTCCGAGCAGGACATGCGCGCACTCGCCCGCGAGCTCAATACCGGCGATTGCGCCTTCGTGCTGCCCGCCGACGCCCCGGACCACGACCTGCGCGTGCGATTCTTCACCCCGCGCAGTGAGGCGGCCTTCGTAGGACATGCGACGCTTGCCACACATGCGGTGTTCGCGGCGCTGCAGCTGCCCCCGCGGCGCCGGCAACGCCAGAAGAGCGGCATAGTTGAGGTCGATACGCTTGGCGTAAATCCGCCGCGCATTGCGATCCGCCAGCCGCCCCCACCGCCGGCGCGTGCGCTGGGCGAGGCTGAACTGCAGCTCGTGCTCGAGGCCCTGGGGCTGGATCGTGCAGATCTGGACCCGCGCTGCCCGAGTGCGATCGCAGGTCAAAGCAGCTCGCGCGTGCTGCTCGGCGTTACGCAGGCGAGCGTGCTCGCGCGTGCGCGCCCGGATAACGCGCGCCTGACGGCGCTGTCGGCGCGTATCGGCGCGCCCGGCTATTTCCTGTTCACGCTGCAGCCCGCGCAGGCCGGCGTATTGAGCGAGGCGCGCATGTTCTGCCCCGCGCTGGGCATCGAGGAGGATCCGGTCAGCGGCAATGCGCACGCGCTGCTCGGCGCCTATCTGTTGCAGCATGACCTCATTCGCCTGGGCGCGCAGGGCGTGGCCGATGCATCCGGCACCATCGAGTTCACCGGTGCGCAGGGTCATTACGTGGATCGGCCCGGACGCGTGGGCGTGGAGCTGGCGCTCGAGCAGCGAGAGCTGCGCTGCGTCAGCATCATCGGCGAGGCCGTCATCGTCTTTCAGACCAGTCTCGAGTTTTAGCCGCACGGACGCCTTGATCTGGATCCGGGCAGCCGATCTCCCTTAGCATTGCGGCCATGGCAAGCGTCGAGGAATGGGAACTGCCGCAGGCTTTGCAGCCGCGCCAGGACGACTTGCAATTCGATCTGCAGAGCGTTTATCGAGCGGTCGTTCTGCTGCATACCGAGACCAGTGAGGATGCCCACACCGCGTCCATTCTCGGCACCGATCGGATTGGTCACGGAGTCGCGATCCGCGCGGCCGGACGCAAGATCGTGCTCACGATCGGCTATTTGATCACCGAGGCCGAATCGATCTGGCTCACCGACTATGACGGCAGGGTCGTCGAGGCCTACCCACTCGCATTCGATCAGGCCAGCGGCTTCGGCCTGGTGCAGCCGCTGGGCACGCTCGATACGCCGGTGATCGAGCGCGGCTCGGCCAATGCGCTGGCGGTCGGGGATCGCGTGATCATCGTCGGGCACGGCGGGGCTCGCCACTCGCTCGAGGCGCGCCTGATTGCACGGCGCGAATTCGCCGGCTACTGGGAGTACCTGCTCGACGATGCGCTGTTCACCGCGCCGCCGCATCCGCAATGGGGCGGCACCGCATTGGTCGGCGAGGATGGACGATTGCTGGGCATCGGCTCGCTGTTTGTCGAGGAGTCGATGGCGCAGGAGCGCTTCGATGCCAACATGTTCGTGCCGGTGGACCTGCTCGCGCCGGTACTCGATGACATGATCGCATTCGGCCGACCGCGCAGTCAGCCG
The DNA here is from genome assembly GCA_049513435.1 of Steroidobacteraceae bacterium. GTDB lineage: Bacteria > Pseudomonadota > Gammaproteobacteria > Steroidobacterales > Steroidobacteraceae > FEN-1191. The sequence goes on from JBEKWD010000033.1 coordinate 1,750, forward strand.
CGTCCCTGGCTGGGGATCTACACCGCCGAGCAGGCCGATCATGTCATCGTGGCCGGACTCACGCGCGACGGACCGGCGCATCGCGCGGGGCTGCGGCTCGGCGACATCATCGATGAGGTCAGTGGGCAGCGCGTGCACTCGCTGCCGCAGTTTCTGCGCGGGCTCTGGGGCACCGGTGCGGCCGGCGCGCGCGTACCCCTGACACTCACGCGCGGGCGCGAATCCTTGCAGGTCAACGTCCAGTCGGCAGCGCGCGACGATTTTTTGAAGAAGCCGCTCAAGCACTAGCACGCGCGGCGCTGCTGCGCGCACCCGCTCGAGCCGCGTGCTTATCAACCCTGCGCTTGCAAACCGCGCCGATAGCGCTGCATGCGTGCCCGGTAATGCGCCGCGGCCTGGCTGATCATCGCCAGGTCCGCCGCCGTCACAGTGCGCACGACCTTCGCCGGTGTGCCCATGAGCACCGAGCCGTCGGGCACCTTCAGGTCGGGCGGCACGAGCGCTCCGGCCGCAACGATGCAGTGCCGGCCGATATGTGCACGGTCGAGGATGATGGCGCCGTTGCCGATCAGAGTTTCCTCTTCGATCACGCAGCTGTGCAGCAGCACCATATGGCCGACCGTGACCTCGCGCCCGATCAGCGTCGGGGAGCCCGCATCGGCGTGGATCACGCTGCCATCCTGCACGTTGCTGCCGCTGCCGACTTCGATGCGCTCATCGTCGGCGCGCAATACACAATTGAACCAGAGGCTCGCGCCGGCGTGCAGGATCACCGAGCCGATCACCTGCGCCCCCGGGGCGATGTAAAAGTCCTCGCCCGCGGTCTGCAGCCGCCGTTCGCCAAGACTGTAGATGCCTGCATTCATGCCTGGGGATCCATCGAGTTCGCGCTGGGTCGGATCGCGAGCATGCACCAGGCCGCCTGCAATGTGACCACTGCGCCGAGCAAGAAAGGCGCGCCGGGCCCGAAGCGCTGGAATACCGGACCGGAAATAAACGGTGCGATGACGCGCGCCAGTGAGGTGCCGACCTGGTAGGCGCCCAGCACTGCGCCGCGATTGTGCGCCTGCGCCTGATGAGAGGCCAGCGCCGAGCCGCTCGGCGTGAACGCACCCGAGCCTAGCGCGCACAGCACCAGTCCGGGCAGCACGCAGTACAGGCTGGCCGAGAGCGCCACGGCCGACATGCCGACGACCCAGCAGGCGATGCCGAAGCCGGCGAGCCGCAATTCTCCCCATCGTGGCACGAGCCGGCGCACGCCCGCCGTCTGCATGGCAACGGCGATGATCGCCAGCGCCAGGATCCCCAGCCCGACCGTGCGCGGGCCCGCGCCGTAGCGAGCCATGGCCCAGAGCGCCAGGATCGAGTCCACGCTCGACTGTGAAAAGGTCACCAGCAGCGTCGCGAGCATGAGCCAGCGCAATACGGGGCGCTCGCGCAGCAGTGCGTAGCGCGAGACACGCCGCGACTGCGCGCTCGTGCCGCGCGCCTCGCGCGTGCGGCTCTCGGGCAATATCCACAGCACCAGCAGCGCGGCGCAGACACTGAGCGCGGCTGCCAGCAGCGCCGGGCGCAGGAAATCCGCGCTGCGCACATGCTCACCCGCGAGCGCCCCGCCGATGGCCGGGCCGAGCATGAAGCCGACCCCAATGGCGGCCCCGACCGCCCCGAGGCTGCGTGCGCGCTGGGCGCTCGAACTGATGTCGCTCGCGTACGCCATGGCGGCGGTAATGTTGCCGGCCATGAATCCGGCCAACGCGCGCGACAGCAGCAACATCGGCACCGAATGGCTCAGCCCCAGCAGCACATAGGAGCCGCAGGCTCCAAGCATGCTCGTGATCAGGATCGGGCGGCGCCCGTAGCGGTCGCTCAACGTACCCCATAGCGGCGCGGCCAGCAGTTGACACAGCGAGTAGCTGCCCAGAATCGGCGTGATGATCGCCGGCGTGGCGCCTAGGCGCGTGCCCATGTAGGGCACCAGCGGAATCAGGATGCCGAAGCCCAGCACATCGATGACGCAGACGATGCACAGCGCCCGCAACGGCGTCAGAGCGCGTGGCGGCACCTCAGTGACCGGGTACCAGTCGCTGCAACAGCGAGGCATCGTTCTGTGGCGAGGGCCGATCGGCAGCCGCGCGGATCACCTGATTGGGCAGGCGTGTTTCATCCCAGAGGCTGTGCGCACCGCTCGACGAGGGCGCCGCGGCGCCGAACAGGATCGCCAGGCGCAGCGGCGGCACAAGCCAGATGCGCCAGCGCCCGGCGCCGCGCAGCCAGAACACGCCGCCGGCGGCGAAGGGCTCAGCGCCCTGCGCCTGCGGGGCGAGCTCGACGCCGAAGCCGCGTTGGCCATCAATGGATATCGGGCGCAGCATGCGCTGCACCCAGCCGTGCGGCACCACCTGCGTGCCCTCGAAGCGCCCATCATCCAGTAACAGCGTGGCGACGCGCATCCAATCGAGCAGCCGCGCGTGAAAACAACAGTCCGCCGGTGTCGCGGCATTTCGCGCTGGCAGCGCAATCCACGCCGGTGCAGCGTTGAGCCGGCGCCACAGTTTTCGCGACAGATAGGTCTCATAGCGCTCATGAGCGCCCGCTTCGATCGCCGCGCGCAGCCGATTGGGATCAAATCCATTCAAAGCCTGCGCGCTCAGCAGTGACTCCTGCATGGCCTGAGCGGCCAGCAGCGCCACGAGCACCTGAGCCAGGGGCCCGCTGTCAACGATGCTGTCAGCCTTCAGGCCGCCGCCGTAGCGTTCGAAGATGACGTGATCGTCGCGCATCACCACCAGCGCGCGCAGTCCATCGGCCGCAGGGTCATGCACCACCCGCTCCAGCGCGGCCGCATCGAACCGCTCCGACTCCGGCGTCGCGCGCGCCAGGCCGCCGGCGTCCCCGCCATTGACCAGCACGCGCGCACTGCCCGCATACCATAGGTACAGCGCGCACAGGCCGGCCGCGGCGAGCACGATGGCGCCGAGCGCGAGCCCAAGGGTCGTACGCCGAGTCATGGGTTTTTCCTGATGGGACCGCAATAGATCATGCGGCCGAAGCCTAGCTCGAGCTCATGCGTCGCGAGCATCGGCCAGTCGTTTACTCGATGCGTCGTCATGACCGTAGTGACGCCGCGGCGCATCGCCTGCTCCACCAGACGGCGCAGCGCCGCGTAAGTGCGAGCATCCAGGCCGGCGTATGGCTCATCGAGCAGCAGAATATCGGGCGTGTGCACAAAGGCGCGCGCGAACAAAACGCGGCGCAACTGCCCATACGACAAGCTGCGCACCCTACGGGTAGCCAGACTTGGGGCGCCGACCCGGCGCAGGGCACGGCGCGCGAGCGCGAGGGCACTCGAATGCGCCGGTGCGTTCAGACCGATGCTGGCGCTGAGCCCCGAGGCGACGAGCTCCTCGACCCGCAGATCGCGCGGATAGATCGCCTGCAGCTCGGGCGCGATCAGCCCGATGCGGCGCTGGAACAGCTGCAGCGGCACGCCCGGCTCGATGCCGGCGCGCACGAGTGAGCCACCGCGTGCCGCCCCCAGATCCCCGTACAGCGTCTGGATCAGACTGGATTTGCCACTGCCGTTTGCGCCGTGCACGAGCCAGCAATCGCCAGGGCGTATCTCGAGCGATAGATCGCGCAGCACCAGCTTGCCTTCACGCCAGACATTGACCCGCCGCAAGCTGATCAATGCACTGCGATCGGCGCGCGCCGAGCGATCCTTGCGCGCACGAGCGCTCATCGGTGCGCTCGTGCGAGCCGGCAACACGGCCGCGCGCAGTGCGATGGCCACGGTGCGCGCTCGCTCTTGCGGCGAGCGCCCCGTCAGACGCTGCCGAGCTGTAATTCGGCCGGCCTCGAGCTGACACCAATGCGTAGCCACCGCGGGCACGTCTGCGGCCAGATGAGTTGAGAGCACCCACGGTAGGGCTGAAGTGCCGAGCCGCTGCAGGCAATAGGCAGCGCGCTCGCGGTTGGGCGCATCAAGGCCGCTGAAGAGCTCATCGAGCAGCAGCAATTTCGGTCGCCACGCCAATGCACGCGCCAGCAACACCAGCCGCCGCTCGCCGTACGAGAGAGTCAGGAAACGGCGGCGCGCCAGCGATGCGATATGCAACTGCGCGAGCAGTCGCGCGATGCGTGCCCGATCGAGCGCACTGACCGGCGCGAGCGGAATATCGGTGCGATGCAAGCCGGTGGCGACGATATGCTCAACGCGATAATTCCAATCATAGTGTTCGTAGCGGTCCTGTCGCTCAGCACCCAGGTAGGCGATCTCCTCTTTGACGCCGTAGGGCTCGTCGAAGCTCTCGCCGCGGTAGCGATAGCGTCGAGTGCCGCCGTGTCCCGGCGTCGGCCACACGTCTCCGGCCAGCAGTTTGAGCAGCTGCGTCTTGCCTGCGCCATTTGGGCCACTGAGCAGCCAGCGCTGACCGGGCCGGATGCGCCAGTCGACGCCGCGCAGCACCGCTCGTGCATCGAGGCTGAGAAATACCCCACGCAGTTCCACATCGATGAAACGTGCGCCCGCGGCCGCCCGATTCTGCAGCAATTGCTCTACTCAGGAGTTCAGTCGAGCGCGACTCTAGCACCCGAGGCACAGGCCCCGTTGCGGGCCGCATGCCAACGCACTTCAATGTGGGGGGCAAAAAAACGCTGTCGGCATTCGGCGCCCACCGCGGGGGGTGTTGAGATGAGCGCTACTGCCGACAGCGTTGCCGTTGGGCCTATCTGGCCGCACCTGCAGACGAAATCGCCTTACAGTCTCTAATGCAACCGATATGCCAACGCCAGGAGAGATCAGATAATCATAGCCTATTTAATGGCTTACCGGATATAGGTGATGTCCGGTAAAGGTGTCGTCAAGTTCGGCGGCGGCAGACTTTGAACCGCAACGGCGCATTCGCCTGCCGTTACGCACCAGCGCAGGGATACCCTGCGTGGCCGGCGGCTCGGTCTAAGACGGACCTGTTTTCCGGCCCTGGTGCATCATTTCGCTGCGCAATGTCGCCAGCTCATGAGTCTGCGCGTGCTCGGCGGCGAGGATCTGCTCGAACAGCTGGCGCGTCGCGTCGTCCTTGCTGCTGACGTATTGCAGGATGTCCTGGTAAGCCTCGATCGCCACGCGCTCGGCGATCAGATCCTCCTCGAGCAAATCGAGCAGGCTTTCGTCCTCGGCCGCGGACATCCTATCGAGCGGGCCTGGCGCCGCCTCGTTGGCCGCACCGCCGAGCTGCACGATGCGCTCTGCAATCTGATCGGCGTGCTCTTGCTCTTCGCGCGCGCGTTTGACGAACTCGGCCTTGAGCGCCTCAGACACCTGTCCATCCGACAGCGCGCTGAGCAGTCGGTAGCGCTCTACGCACATGAGCTCGGTTACGAGCGCCGCATTGAGCAGACTGACGAGCGCTGCACCATCGGGGGCTTCATTGGCAGTCGAGCTACGGTCCTTGATGTGCTTTCGCGCGCGCTGGCGCATTACGCCAACGTGGGTCAAAAACGGATAGATATCCTGATCTCGCGCGTGACTGGTGATAGGCGTGGACATCGTTCGCACTCCCCGGATGCGATCAGTGGTCAACGTAGAAATCGATTCGCCAGATAGCGCAGCGCGAGCGGCTGCATACCGATCGCAAAACGCGCGATGCTCCACAGCAGCCTCGGGCGAGTGAGCCCGACGCTCAGCGCAACGCCCCACAACAGCAATTTGCCGCCCTTGCCGCTCGCGGCGCGCATCAGGCGGCTGCGCGGAAACTCGCTGGGCGGTGCGTCGGCGGCTCGATCACCGGCGATCTGATGTATGAGCTCGAAGATCTCGGCGCGCGAGCGCATGAGGCGCGCGCGGGTCTGCTCGATCCGATCCACGCTCATCACTCCTGCGCGCTACGCGGCTCGGCCAGCATCGGCTCTACATCCGCGAGCGAGGGATGCAGCGCGGCGATCTCGCGCCGATCCGCGTCCCATTCGGCGCGCAGCCGCTCGAATGGCCGCGGCTGATCCGGCGCGGGAGCCGCGTTCGCGTACCAGAAGCCCAGCAGCGCAATCACGGCGAAGGCCACGCACAGCGCTATGACCGCGGAGAGACGATGCGGTCCATCCCAGGTTGCGGCGATCACCGCTACACAGCCCAGCAGCAGCGCGAGGCTGCCGGCAATCACGCCCAGAACAAGACCGAGAACGCGCCGGCGCCACACGCGCAACGCGTCCTCGGTCTCCTCGCACAGCAGGTCGCCATACGCGACCAAGTGGCGCACTAACGCTGGCACCAGGCGTGAGAGGGCTTCGAACACGGACTATCACTGGCCGGTGGGCTGGCCGGCGGGCTAGCGACGGCTGGACACGGCGCTCACGCCGACGCCAACGATCAGACCAATCGCCGCGGCCAGGCCGATCGCGGTCCACGGACGCTCACGCACGTAGTCATTGGCCTGCCCGGCGGCCACACGAGCACGCTCGCGCAAAGAGTCGACAGAAACCCCGGCCTGCCGCTGCACCTCGCCGAGCGCGTCGATCACGCGGCCGCGTACGCGCGCCACATCGTCATCGGCGACATTGCGCACCCGCTCGACCAATTCCTCCACGTCACCGAGGAACGCGCGCAGTTCCTCCTGAGCGACATCGCGTACTTTGCCGCCGCGCCGTTTGAGGTCGCTCGCAGCCTCTTCGCTCGCACGCCGGATACTGTCGGCTGAATTGTTTGCATTCGCGTTCATAAGGTCTATCTCCTCGATGGGTTCAGGTGTAGCAATGGCGCTGGCAGCGCTGCGTGGCCCGACAGGCCCGGGTGTGCCGAGCATTGCACGGGGTCTTACGCTAATATTGTCCGTTGCCTGGCGCAAGCGCTGTAGGATGAGCCTCACAACCGAAGCCTCATGAATCGCAGCAACTGGAACAGCCTGTCCCGAGCACTGCCACTGGCGATCGCCTTCGCACTGCTGGCAGCCCTGGTCGTAATCGCCGAGATTGCTCAGAACGGGCAGAAGCAGATCAATCAACGTGTCGGTCGATCGCAGAAGCAGCAGATCGTGCTCGCGCAATTGCTCGAGCAGGTCTCGCAGGCCGAGGCCGGGCAGCGAGGTTATCTGCTGACGGGTGATCCGAAGTATCTGCAGCCCTACCAGAGCGCGCGCGATCGCATCGAGCCTTTGCTCGATCAGTTCAGCGATCTGTTCCGCGACAATGGTCAGCTGCTCGCGAACCCCGTGCAGCGCGATGCCATGCGACATATGCGCGTGCTCATTGGCGCCAAGCTGGCAGAGCTCAGCGCCTCCCTCGCGCTCTACAACTCGCAGGGACCGGCGCAGGCCACAGCGCTGGTACGCACCGATCTGGAAAGCAGCACGATGTCGGAGATCCGCAACGAGGCGGTCAAGCTGCGCGACGCCGAGCAGAGCTCCATCAACGCCGAGATTGGCCGCGCCGAGCGCCTGCGCATGATTTCGCGGGCGCTCATGGGCGGCGTCGTGCTGCTGAACGTCAGCCTGCTGATCATCGCGGCCACGCTGCTGGCGCGCCAGGCCCGGCGGCGCGCCGAACTGACCGCGCAGCTGGCCAGCCAGAACGAGGAGCTCGAGCGGGCCGTGCGGCGCCGCACGGCCGAATTAACCGCGCTATCGAGCCACCTGCAGCGTCTCTCGGAGAAGGAAAAAGCCTCGCTCGCGCGCGAATTGCACGATGAGCTCGGCGGCCTGCTGATCGCAGTGAAGATGGATATCTCATGGTTGCAGAAGCACTCCCCTGGCGCCTCGGAGCCGGACATGAAGGGGCGCTGGACCCGCGTGCTGCAGGCGCTCGATGAGGGTGTGGACTTCAAGCGCCGCGTGGTCGAGAACCTGCGCCCGACGCTGCTCGACAACATGGGTCTGATGCCGGCCGTACGCTGGATCACCCAGGAAACCTGTACCCGCGCCGGCCTGCGCTATGTCGAGATCTATCCCGAGGAGGAGCCGGAGCTCATCGAGGATGCGGCCATCATGATCTTCCGCCTGTTGCAGGAATCGCTCACTAACATCGTCAAGCACGCGCACGCAACCGAAGTGCGTGTCGAGATCACGATGGACGCAAGCGATCTGACGGTAGCGGTCAGCGACAACGGTCTGGGCATCGACAGCGATCGACGCGATGCCGTGGGTTCGCACGGCCTGGCCACGATGCGCCATCGCGTGCGCAGCTTCGGCGGCAGCATCGAGATCGGTACGCCGGCCGAGGGCGGCACGTGCGTGCGTGCGCGCCTGCCGTTGGCGCACATTCTGCGCGCTCAGCGCGTAGTGCCGATGTGGGCGGCCGCAAGTCCGTGAGGCGCGCGCCGGGCGCGGCGGCTTAAGGCGCTCAGTTCAGAGGAGCTTCGGGCGGCGCGGAATTCTCGGCGCCGATCTGCTGCAATAGATAGGGCAGGCGATCCAGATCGCGCAGCTTGTCCAGAAAGTGCGTGGCTCCCAGCGCTGCCGCCGCGCGCCGGTATTCGGCCAGATCATAATTCGTCAGGACGATGACCACGACCTTCTTGGCCTGATCGACCGGAATCGATCGCAGCACACCGAAACCGGTGCCCTGTCGCAGATGCAGATCCAGCACTACCACGTCCACTGGCTGGCCGTGCAGCGCCGCAATCGCATCGGCTTCGCAGTCGACACTGGCGGTCAGCTGCACGCCCGGCACGCTCAGCAAGGTCTCGCGCAAACGCTCGGCGAGCACGCGTGAGTCTTCGACCAGTAGCACAGAGATGTTGCGCAAGCCGGTCGCATCGTTACCGTGGAGGTCAACGGCTTTCACGCCGCTACTGGATGATCCCGTTGCGCAGCGCGTACGTCGTGATGTCCGCGTTGGACGCCAGGCTCATCTTCTCCAGAATACGGGTACGGTAGGTACTCACCGTCTTCACGGACAGGCACAGCTCGTTGGCGATCGAGGAGACGGCGCGCCCGGTCGCAAGCTTGCAGAAGATCTGAAACTCGCGCTCCGAGAGCCGCCGGTGCAGCGGCTGATCGCTGTCGCCATCCAGATCAGACAGCAGCAGCTCGGCCAGATTCGCACTCACGTAGCGGCGCCCCTGCATGACCACCCGCGTGGCCTTGAGCAGCTCCTCGGGCGCGCATTCCTTGGGCAGATAGCCGCCCGCGCCGGCCTTGAGCACATTGATCGCGTATTGCTGCTCCGGAAAGCCGCTGAGCACCAGCACCTTGGTATTCGGGTAGCTCGCGCGCACGTAACGCAGGATATCCAGACCGCTGCGATCGGGCATATTGATATCCAGAATGACGAGGTCCCAGTTTCCCGAGCGCAGCTGGTCGAGCGTCTCGTTACCCGACGCCGCCTCGCCGATCTCGGTGATGCTGCGGTCCTCAGTCAGAAACTGGCGCAAGCCAGCCCGCACCATCGCATGATCGTCCGCTATCAGTATTCTTGACATGGTTCAGGCGCTCCGCTGGGGCCGCAGTGATAGTGGATGCTCAAGCGCGCGCTGACGCATCGTAGTCATGCGTTTCCATACCCGCTCGCTCATAGATTGCCAGTTTGTTATACAGCGTTTTAAGGCTGCAGCCCAGCGTCTTGGCGGCGCGGTTTTTATTGCCGCCCCAGTGCGCCAGAGTGGCCTCGATGAGCCAGCGCTCGGTTTGCGCCAGCGAGGAGCCGATCGGCACGCTGATGCCGGCGCAGCTGTTCGGCATCGAGTTGCTCTCGGCGCCCGCGCCCGCTCCGCGAATGTGCATCGGCTGCAGCTCGAGCTGCTGCTCGCACATTATGTACGCGCGCTCGATCGTGTTCTTCAGCTCGCGTACGTTGCCGGGCCAGTGATATTCGCGCAGTGTCTGGCGCGCCGTGTGACTGAATTCCCGGTTCGTGCCATGACGCTCGTTGAGCTCATTGAGAAAATGCTCGGCCAGCAGCATCACGTCATCGCCGCGCTGACGCAGCGGCGCCAGACTGATCGGAAAGACCGCCAGCCGATAGAGCAGATCTTCGCGCATGGCGCCGTCGCGAACCGCCTGGATCGGCGAGCGATTGGTGGCGGCGACCACGCGCACGTCGGTCTGAATCTCGCGCGAGCCGCC
>JBEKWD010000034.1:0-11587 GCA_049513435.1 Steroidobacteraceae bacterium
CGAGCGCAACCAGCACACACCCGATTGGAATCAGTCGCGCGAGTAGCAATTGGAAGGACCTTCCGGGGCTTCCGAATACCTGGCGTGCACCTTGCCTGGAACACCCTGGGGGGACGGCTATGGTTTCCCGCATTCTCGCAGCATCCGCCTATTTCTAGCCCTTGTATGAGCGCTGCGTCGCTTATCGGCGGGTCAAGAGGTTACGATCGGGCGTTGACACAAGGATGCACAACGCGTGGACGCGAGTGGGTTGGTCGGGCAGCATTTGCCGCTGCGCAAAGTGCTGGCGGTCGGTGTCGGCAATGCTCTATCGGGCACTGCTTCTTCCCGCAATCCCAAACCTCTCACGGACTGCTCTATTCGTTGGCTACTTTTGGCGTCGGATTTCTGACGAGGCCGCTCGGTGGCGTCATCATCGGCATGTACGGCGACCGGGTCGGCCGCAAGCCCGCGATGGTGTTCTCCTTCGCACTGATGGGCGCATGCATGCTTGGCCTGGTACTGACTCCGTCTTACGCACAGATAGGGATCGCCGCGCCAATTCTCCTGGTCATTTTTCGACTGCTGCAAGGATTCGCACTGGGGGGGGCGAAGTCGGCCCGTCGACCGCATTTTTGCTCGAAGCCGCCGCTCCCAACCGACGTGGGTTCTACGTCTTACTGCAGCTCATGACCCAGCGTAAAGGATCTTCAGCGCGTGATCAGTGGAGATGTCCAGGTCGGCGCGTAGGAAACCTTTACGCTCGGCGCGACCTCATTGGGGGATGCCGCATAGGTGCCGGCGCTCATCATCGCCAGAGCGCAGCTCATCAAGATCGATTTTGTCAAGTCGTACGGCGCGCGCGGTTCTGCGCGGCGCATCAAGCTTCATGGGGTAATAACTTGCTCCATCGACCGTTTTGAACTCGAGCTGCAGGTGATTCAACATGAGCAACATCGCGCATTAATCACCGGAGCCTTCCAATGACCCCCACCATTACCGCCTTTGAACGCTCGCCCGATCGTGGCAAGGGACTAGCGCGTGACATGCCCGTTCGCTGGGCGCTTGAAGAAGTGGGCCAGCCTTACAACGTTCGTCTTCTTTCGTTCCGTGAGATGAAGGAACCCGCGCATCGTATGATTCATCCCTTCGGGCAGATTCCGACCTACGAAGAAGGCGATCTCGCCCTCTTTGAGTCGGGGGCGATCGTATTCCATATCGCGCAGCGCCATACGGGGCTGCTGCCAGACGACGCGAGTGCCCGGGCGCGTGCGATCACATGGATGTTTGCGGCACTGAGCACCGTGGAGCCGCCGATCCTTGATCGCGAAATCGCCGCGCGCGAGGAGCGCGACAAGACCTGGTATGAGGAGCGCCGGCCTATCCTCGAGGAACACGTGTGTGTACGGCTGCGCGAACTTTCCAGTCGGCTTGGCAGTGCCGACTGGCTCGACGATGCATTCAGCGCCGGTGACCTGCTGATGGTGACGGTGCTGCGCAGGTTGAACGGATCGGGTTTACTCGAAAAATACCCGAACCTCTTCGCCTATGTCACCCGTGGCGAATCGCGGCCCGCCTACAAGCGTGCTTTCGACGCTCAACTGGCCGTTTTCACTGGCAAGCCGCCGGCCGGCTGACAAAGGCCCGCTCTGGGCTCAAGGCTCTCCGGCAGCGGTGGCTTAATACTGCTTGACGTAACGGTCAGTATGCGCTTACCGTTAGTTATGGCTTACCGAAAGCAACCGATAACCCGGGACCTTTCCGTGCTTGCCGTCCTCGCGGACCCGACCCGTCGTGCGCTGCTCGACTCGTTGCGCCGCGAGCCATTGCCCGTAGGGGAATTGGCTCGCCAGATGCCGGTGAGCCGACCGGCGGTATCGCAACACCTCAAGATCTTGAAAGAGGCTCGACTGGTCCTCGAACACCGCCGCGGTACGCGACATTATTTCGGCCTCAATCCGGTCGGCTTCGCTGGGCTGCGGGAGTATGCGGACTCTATGTGGCAGGAGGCGCTTAGCGCCTTCGCTATCCACGTAGCGAAGCAGAAGGGCAAAGGCAAATCCAAAAGGAAACCATAGCGTATGGCGACCAAGTCAGTCTCGATTGAGCCGGTCGTGAAGACAGTCACGGTGGCATGTACGCCAGAAGAGGCATTTCGCTACTTTACGGCCGATTTTGCCACGTGGTGGCCTGCCGCCACGCATTCCGTGGTCGCCTACGCGAGCCGGTTCAAGGACAAGCCCGCGACTGTAGTCTTCGAACCGCGTGTCAGCGGTCGCATATTCGAGCGGACGCGTGCCGGTGAAGAACACTCTTGGGGAAGCGTGCTCGCATGGCAGCCGCCCGCGCACGTGGCGTTCAGTTTCCATCCCGGCCGCGATGACAAGGAAGCGCAAACGGTGGAGGTCACGCTCTCTGCGGCGCCGGAAGGAACAAGAGTTGTGCTTACGCACAGTGGCTGGGAGAAACTAAGTGCCGACGCGCAGCAAGCCCGCGACAGCTACGATCGGGGATGGGAGGGCGTGTTCGTCACCGCCTACCCCGCATATATACAGAGCTGAGACCGCCCCACGCTTACCCGCTTCACCGTGAGTCGTGGAGCGGGTGATGGGAATCGAACCCACGTTAGCAGCTTGGGAAGCTGCAGTTCTACCATTGAACTACACCCGCTCGCTCGCCGATTCTATTAGCGCCCACCCGAGCGCGGCAACCGGGCACAATAGCGAAATCTAATTGGGAGATACCGTGTATCCAACTCATGCTCAACGCCTGACCCGCATGACACGAATGAAACGGCTGGCAGGATGGGCTCTCGCGGCACTGCTGCTGGCCCCATCCATCCTCACTGCGGCCGAGAAGGGCGACGCGGATAAGGCCGGGGACGATAAGTCGGGCACTAAGGCAGCCGAGCACTTCAAACCCGAGCAGCAGAGCAGCACCGGCTCGGTCACGATTGATGCCCAGCGCATCGACTACGATGCCTATGCGGGCACGCTCGTCGTGCACCCAAAGGGCTGGGACGACGTGCCGCAGAATGCACCGCCGGATGAGGACAAAAATCCGCGGCCCGAAGCGAGCATGTTCTATGTCGCCTACTTCAAATCCTCGGGCAAGAAGCCGGCCGAGCCGAATGCGCCCCTGCGGCCGGTCACGTTCATTTTCAATGGTGGACCAGGCTCCTCGACCGTATGGCTGCACATGGGGGCTTTCGGTCCCCGGCGCGTGGTCACCGCGGATGACTCGCACACCCCTGCCGCGCCATACACGATCGTCAATAACGACTTCAGCCTGCTCGATGTCAGCGATCTGGTGTTCGTCGACGCGCCGGGTACCGGCTTCTCGCGCATCGCCGGCAAAGATCGCGAAAAGGCCTTCTACGGCGTCGACCAGGACGCGTGGGCCTTTGGCGATTTCATCGTGCAGTTTCTGTCCAAGTACGGCCGCTGGAATGCGCCGAAATATCTGTTTGGCGAAAGCTACGGCACGACCCGCTCGGCCGTGCTGGTCAACCTGCTTGAGACCGATCGCGGCGTGGACTTCAACGGCGTGATCCTGCTCTCGCAAATCCTGAACTTTGATGCCAGTCCCGACGGTCCTGAGACCAATCCTGGCGTCGATCTGCCCTATGTGCTGGCGCTGCCGAGCTACGCGGCCACAGCCTGGTATCACCACAAGCTGACAAACGCGCCACAGGATCTGCCTCCCCTGCTCGATGAGGTTGAGCGCTTTGCGATGAACGAGTACGCGCGAGCGCTGGAGGCCGGTTCGACGCTGTCGTCCGAGCAACGCGCCACGATTGCCACGCAGCTGCATCAGTACACGGGATTGCCGGTCGATTACATTCTCAAGGCGGATCTGCGCATTAACGGCGGGGAATTCGAGCAGAATCTGCTCGGCGAGACGGATCGGACCACGGGACGGCTGGATACGCGCTTCTCCGGGCCGAGCATGGATCCGCTGGACAAGGAGGCCGACTACGATCCGCAGGCGGCGGCGATCTCATCGGCCTATATCTCCTCATTCAACGACTACGTGCGCAAGGACCTCAAGTACGGTCAGGATAAGCTGTTCAAGCCGCTCGTTGAGTCGGTCATTCATAGTTGGGATTTCCTGCACCACCCGCCGAACGGTCCGGATGCCTTGCAACAATCCACGAATGTCATGCCCGACCTGGCAATGGCGATGAAGTACGATCCCGGTCTGCACGTGATGCTCAACGCCGGCTATTTCGATCTGGCAACGCCGTTCTACCAGGGCATCTATGAGATGCAGCATCTGACGATTCCCTCAACGCTACAGGGGAATATCGAGTTCGCGCAATACGAGTCAGGCCACATGGTCTATGCCCACGAGGCTTCACTCAAACAATTGCATGCGAAAGTCGCGGATTTCATCCGGCGTACGCAGGGACGCAAATCAACCTCGCCAGCTCATGAGTAATCGCGGATTCCTCGATAGCAATGCGGCACAGTCTCATCATTGCGATTACCGCGAGCCTCGCCGGGCTGTTGTTCGGCTTCGACACCGCCGTGATCTCCGGCGTGACGCAGGCGTTGCGAGAGGTGTTTCATCTCTCCCCGGCGCGCCTGGGCGAAGCGGTATCCAGCGCGCTCTGGGGCACGCTGTGCGGTGCGCTGTTCATGGGCAAGCCGGGGGATCGCTTCGGCACGCGCGATACGCTCAAACTCGTGGGCGTGCTCTATATCGTCTCGGCCGTGGGTTCTGCGCTCGCGGGCAGTATGCAGTCCTTCATGGCGTATCGCTTCATCGGCGGCCTCGCGATCGGGGGTTCCACCGTTCTGGCGCCGGTCTACATCGCCGAGATAGCGCCGGCTTCGCGCCGCGGTGCGCTCGTGGGCCTGTTCCAGCTCAACATCGTACTCGGCATTCTGGCGGCATATTTGAGCAATTTTCTTATTGGTGCTCTCGTACACGACGAGGTCTGGCGCTGGAAGATGTTCTCCGGTGCCGTGCCGTCCGCAATCTTCCTGTGCCTGCTGTTCACGATTCCACAAAGCCCGCGCTGGCTCGTCGTCAGAGGTCGTCTGGCTGAGGCTGCGCGCGTATTGCGAAAGCTTGGTCACGCGGACCCCGAGGTGCAAATACGCGAATTTTCGCAAGGCGACGGCGCCGTGGATGCCGGGGGCGCGAGATTATCGTGGCGAGCGCACCGGCGTCCGATCATGCTGGCGATCACGCTCGCGTTGTTCAATCAGTTCACCGGCATCAATGCGATTCTTTATTACCTCAATGACATTTTCCGCGCTGCCGGCTTCAGCTCACTGTCGGCCGATCTGCAATCGGTCGCGATCGGCGCGGCGAACTTCGCCGCGACTGGGGCGGCGCTTTGCGTCATCGATCGTCTGGGTCGCAAGACGCTGCTGCTGATAGGGGCTGTGGGCATGATGCTGGCGCTCATCGGTGTCACCGTGATCATGGCCAGCGGACAGGGACAATACTGGCTCTTGTGGATGCTGATCGGCTTCATCGTGAGCTTCGCCTTCTCGCAAGGTGCGGTGATCTGGGTCTACCTCAGTGAGATCTTCCCGTCGGCCGTGCGCGCGCGCGGTCAAAGTCTGGGCTGCGCTACGCATTGGATCGCCAATGCAGTGATATCGGGATTATTCCCGATCATCGCGGCCAGGACTCGGGCATTGCCGTTCGCTGTGTTTGCGGCCTGCATGCTGCTGCAATTCTTCGTCGTTTGGGCGTTCTTTCCCGAGACCAAGGGCGTCGTGCTCGAATCGATGCGCGAAGCCCTGGCCAAAGGCGCCCGACCTTCGCCACGGTCAGTGGCTGGCTGATGATTGCGCAGCCCCTGCCCGACTCGGGACTGAGTCGCTCGCTTGCACCGCGCCACGTGACCATGATCAGCATGGGCGGTGTCATCGGCGCGGGCGTGTTCGTCGGCAGCAGCGCCGCGATCGCGGGCGTGGGTCCGGCCGTGGTGCTGAGCTATCTGATCGCCGGGGCGCTGATCCTCATGGTCATGCGCATGCTCGCGGAGATGGCAACCGCATTGCCGGCGGTGCGATCCTTCGCCGAATTCGCGCGCGCCGGACTCGGTCCGGGCGCGGGCTTCGTGGTGGGCTGGCTCTATTGGTACTTCTGGATCATCGTCGTGCCGGTCGAGGCGATCGCCGGGGCAGCGCTGCTGCACGACTGGATCGCACTGCCGGCGTGGCTACTGGGTGGAGGACTGATCGCGGTCATGACCGCGGTGAATCTGATGTCTGCACGCTCCTATGGCGAGTTCGAGTTCTGGTTTGCCTCGATCAAGGTCTCGGCCATCATCCTGTTCATCGCGCTGAGTGCCGCCTACGCCTGCGGTGTGCTCTCGCCGTCGGGTCCGACCTGGGGCAATCTCGTGAGCCATGACGGTTTCATGCCGCGCGGCGCGTTGGCGGTACTGGCCGGAGTCACGAGCGTATTCTTTTCCCTCACCGGCGCGGAAATCACGACCGTGGCTGCAGCCGAGTCGCGCGATCCGGTGCGCGCGCTCACGACGATGACGACCTCGGTCATCACACGCATCATGATCTTCTATGTCGGCTCGATTCTACTGATCGTGGCGGTGGTGCCCTGGGACCGTATCGTTCCGGGCTACTCGCCGTTCACGCAGGCATTGCTGGCGATGCACTTCTCGTGGGCTGGCCGCGCGATGAGCCTGCTGATTCTGACCGCTGTGCTCTCCTGTCTGAACTCCGCCTTTTATGTGACCTCGCGCGTGCTGTTCGCGCTGGCCGAATGCCGCGATGCGCCGCAGTGGATCGTCAGGCTCAACGCGCGGCGCGTGCCGGCGCGTTCCGTATTGATAGGTACCGGCGCCGGGCTCATCGGCATTGGCGCGGCGATCTGGTCGCCCAGCGGCGTATTCGCATTCCTCGTCAATGCCTCCGGCGCGCTGATCCTGTTCGTCTATATGCTGACCGCATTCGCGCAGATACGCGTACGTCGGCGACTCGACGCGAGCAGCTTGCGCCTGAAAGTCTGGTGGTTCCCGTGGAGCAGCTACGCCACCATCGGCGGCATGGTGGCCGTGTTGCTGGCCATGGCATTCACGCCAGCCCTTGCCACGCAGTTCTATGTGAGCCTCGCGGCGCTCACGCTGGCGCTGTGCGCCTACGGGATAACAGCGCGCCATCGGCGCAATGCTGAGCGCATCCGCGCCTGACTTTAGCTCGAGACGCTGTCCACGGTCGGATCGCGCGGCGCGGCGCCTTTGACCGCGGTCGAGAGCTGCGAGAATATCCAGGCGGCCGCGGTCGTGATGAGTCCGACACTCACGAAGGTAGCCTGAAACGCGTGCAGCAGATGCTCGGGACTGCTCGCATCCAGCACCTGCGTAAACTCGGTCAACAGCGCCGCGGCGGTGGCGACGCCAAAGCTCATCGAGACCATCTGTACCATCGACAGCAGGCTGTTGCCGCCGCTCGCATCAGCCGCGTCCAGATCCTTGAGCGTCAGCGTGTTCATCGCCGTGAACTGCAGCGAGTTGACCGCACCGAACAGCGCGAGCTGCACGACGCGCAGCCACAGCGGCTGACCGGGACTGATCAGAGCGAAGCTCGCGATCGCGCCGCCAACTAAAACGGTATTGGCGATCAGCACGCGGCGGTAGCCGACCTTCATGATCAGCGGCGAGACCAGGCGCTTGGTGAGTATCGCTGCCGCCGCGGTCGGAATCATCATCATGCCGGCCCGCGCCGGAGAATAGCCGAGGCCCACCTGCAGCGTCAGCGGCAACAGAAAGGGTACGCTGCCGCTGCCGATACGGGCGAATAAATTACCGAGTAACCCAATGCTGAAGCTCGGGATGCCGAACAACTGCGGCGAGAATAAAGGCTGCGGGCTCTGCGCGGCGTGCAGCCAATAGCCGCTGAGCGCCGCCAGCCCGAACACCAGCAGGATCACGACGGCCGCATGGCGCAGATGCAATTCCGAGAGGCCATCCAGGCCCAGGGAAATCGCCACCATCGCGGCGGCGATCATCAGGTATCCGGTCAGATCGAAGCCTGCGGGGTGCGCGCCACGATATTGCGGCATGAATCTAAGCGTCGCGGCCGCGCCGAGCGCCCCGACCGGCAGGTTGATCAGAAATATCCAGTGCCAGGATGAATACTCCGACAGCCAGCCGCCCAAGGTGGGACCGATCAGCGGGCCGACGAGGCCCGGGACCGACACGAAGGCCATGGCCTGCAGGAACTGCGAGCGTGGCACATCGCGCAGCAGCGCCAGTCTGCCCACCGGCAACAGCATTGAGCCGCCGGCCCCCTGCAGCACACGCGCGGCCGTGAGTTCGTGCAGGCTCGAGGAGAGCGCGCACAACACCGAGCCGAGCATGAAGAGCGCGATGGCGGCGAAGAAAGTCGTGCGGGTGCCGAATTGATCAGCCAGCCAGCCCGAAGCGGGAATCAGCATCGCCATCGTCAGGGCGTAGGCAATGATCACCGATTCCATGCGCAGCGGGCTCTCTTTGAGACTGCGGGCCATCGCGGGCAGCGCGGTATTGACGATGGTCGCGTCCAGCGTCTGCATGAAGAAGCCCGCGGCGACGAGCCACAGCAGGATTTTATGGGAGGCGTTCGTCGTTATTGGCAAGCGGCGGCCCGGCGGTAGCGGATAGTCATCATAGGCTATCCTCGCAAGCCCATGCCCGACCCGCCCGACCGATCGCGCGCTATTCGCTCCTACGTCAGACGAGCCGGCCGGATCACGCTGGCGCAGGAGCGCGCCCTGCTCGAGCTCTGGCCGCGCTATGGGCTCGAGTTCGAGCCTGCGTGGCTGGATCTGGATCGCATATTTGATCGCGTCGCGCAGCGCACGCTCGAGATCGGCTTTGGCAACGGCGAGCACCTGCTCGAGCGTGCGCGCAGTAACCCTGAGCGCGATTTTCTAGGCGTCGAAGTGCATCGCCCCGGCATCGGGCACCTGTTGCTCGGCGCGGCCAGAGCAGGCGCACGCAATCTGCGCGTGATCGCGCACGATGCAGTCGAGGTCATGCAACAGCAGATCGCGCCGGCGAGCCTGGATGAGCTGCAGCTGCTGTTTCCCGACCCCTGGCCCAAGGAGCGCCATCACAAGCGCCGCATCGTGCAGCCATCGTTCGCGACCTTGGTCGCCTCGCGCCTCAAGCCAGGCGGTCTGTGGCACCTGGCCACCGACTGGGAACCCTACGCGCAGCACATGCTCGAGGTTTTGCGCGCTTGCGAGTCGCTGCGAAATTGCGCCGCCGACGGCGGCTTCATCGATTCGGTGCAGGCACGCAGCGCCACGCGTTTTGAGCGCCGCGGTGTGCAGCTGGGCCACCGCGTGCGCGAATTACTGTTTGCTCGCCTCTAAGCGAAGCTGCCGCGCAGCCCGTCGATCACGAACTGCACCGCGAGTGCGCCGAGTAAGACGCCGAAGAGCCGATTGATCACATTCGTGCCGGTCACGCCGAGTAGCCTCATCGCCGGGCTGGCCAGATATAGAACGCCGAGCGTGACCGCGAGCACCGCGTACACGGTCAGCAGCAGGCCTGCAAAAAGCAGCGGATTGCCCGCCGTCGGACCAAAGGCGAGCAGCATCGTGGCCAATGCTCCCGGGCCGGCGATGAACGGAAAGGCGAGCGGAAACACCGAGATATCGCGCTTGTGCTGCGACTCCACTTCTTCGGGCGTCGAGGTGCGCGTCCCGGGCGGGCGCGCGAATACCATCTCGAGTGCAATCAGGAACAATAACAGTCCGCCGAAGATACGAAACGAATCGACACTGATGCTCATGAGCCGCAGGAAAGGCCCGCCCCCGAGCGCGAACACCGTGAGAATGATGCCCGAGAGCACGATCGCCCGGCGCGCCATCTGCCGGCGCTCCGGCTCGGCGACGCCCTCGGTCATGCCCACGAAGAGCGGGATCAGCGAGATCGGCTCGACCACGACGAGGAACACAAAGAAAAAGCGCAGCAATTGTTGCAACATGAAGGCTCTTAAAAATTAATAGAAATGGGTCTTGAAATGCGTCCCGCGGCGGGTGCAACATCGCCAGGAACTATCCGATCAGACACACACGCGAGCATACGCTGATGAGCGCCCAGCCCGAGATCGGTTCATGGTACCGCCTGCGAGGCGGCGAGAGCTTCGAAGTCGTCGCCATCGATGAGGATGACAGCACGTTCGAGGTGCAGTACTTCGACGGTACGGTCGAGGAAATGGACCTGGATGACTGGGAGGCGCGACGCAGCAATGGCGAGATCGCCGACGCCGAGGCCCCGGAGGATTGGAGCGGCTCGGTCGACGTCGACAGCGAGGATGACGGGCCGACGCCCAACAGCGGCCTGGACGGTGACTCGCAGCTCGCGAGTGGCCTTGATGACCTGGATATCTTCGAGTCGCCGGATTTTCTGACGTAAACCCTACTGCGCGCGGCTCACGATGAATCGCGCAGCTCGATGTGCCGGCGCATGAGCCACACGATGGCCAGTCCCGGCAGCGCCAGCAGGAAACTCACCACATAATAGGCGTACCAGCCTTCGTGGTCGGCGATCCAGCCGGCCGGACCGCCCAGACTGTAGCGCGGTATCAGCGCAAGAGCTGAGAGCAGCGCGTACTGAAACGCACTGTAGCGGGCATCGCAGAGCGCCATGATCAGGGCCACGAGCGCAATGTTGCCCATCGCTCCGGCCATGTGCTCGAGCACCACGGCAGCGACCATGATCGGATAGCTCTTGCCGGCGAGCGCCAGCGCGCAATACAGCAGGTTGGTCAGCGCCTGCAGCACACCAAAAATGAGCATGGAGCGCAGCAGCCCCAATCGCACCATCAGCACTCCCCCGAGCACCGAGCCGACCAGCGTGCTTGCGGTGAACAAAGCCTTCACGATCAGCGCGATTTCGGTCTTGGAGAAGCCGACTTCCATCATGAATGGCGTGAACAGCTTGTTGGCGAACGCATCGCCCACCTTGAACAGCAGCACCACGCTGATGAGCGCCGCGGCGCTCGGGCTGCCGAGCAATTCCCGCAGCGGCACCAGCACTGATTCGCGCAGCGAGTGCGGCGTACGGGCACGCTGCGGCTCGGGGGCGCGCGCCGTCGCAATGCTAAAGGCCAGCATGATCACGGCCAGGATCAGAAAGCCGAGGCGCCAACCCAGATAATCGGCAACGATCAGTGCCACGGCGAACGCGAGCCAGGCGGCCATGCGATAGCCGAAGGTGGCCGCCGCGGCGGCCAGCCCGCGCTCACTGGGTAGCGCGACATCGGCGCGCCAGGCGTCGATCGCAATGTCCTGGGTGGCCGAGAACATCACGATGGCCAGCGCGCAGACCGCGACCGGCACGAGCGTGAGGCGCGGATCTTGCAGCGCGAACAGTGCGATCGTGCCGGCGAGCGCCACCTGCATCGCGAGGATCCACCCGCGCCGGCGCCCGAGCCACGGCAGCGGATAGCGGTCGATGAGCGGCGCCCAGAGGAATTTCAGCAGATAGGGCAGTGCCACGTAGGACATCACGCCTATGGTGGTATTGCTGGCGCCCGAGTCCTTGAGCCACGCCTGCAGCGCGCTCTCGGTGATCTGATTGGGAAAGCCCGAAGCAGCGCCGAGCAGCAGCACGGCCAGCATTTTCGGGCTG
>JBEKWD010000035.1:0-11532 GCA_049513435.1 Steroidobacteraceae bacterium
GGCTTGGGGGCAGGCGCCCGAAGATACCCTCTCTGCTGCTCCGGGACCGTAATGGATCCCTTTAATCTCATCAGCGTGGGATTGCAGTTGCGTGCCGATCCCCCACAACGTCCGAGTGCCGCGCGATGATCATTGGCACCTCGATAACACGCGGATATCGTCCCGACGTCGACGGGCTACGGGCGCTGGCCGTAATTGCAGTAATCGGATTTCATGCTTTTCCCGAAATCATGCCGGGCGGATTCGTCGGTGTCGACGTCTTTTTTGTAATTTCTGGATTTCTTATCTCTGGCATTATTTTCAACCAACTGAGCCGAGGCACCTTCACATTTCGAGGTTTCTACGACCGTCGGATTCGACGCATCTTTCCAGCCCTCAGCCTAGTACTCACCGCCTGTCTCATCTATGGCTGGTGGGCCGCGCTGCCGGTGGATTTCAGGCAGCTCGGCGAGCAGGTCGCAGCAGGTGCGGGCTTCGTTTCCAACATCCTGCTCTGGCGGCAATCGGACTATTTCGACACGGCTTCCGAACTCAAGCCATTGCTGCATCTTTGGTCTCTAGGAGTAGAAGAGCAGTACTACCTGATTTGGCCGTTGTTGCTCTTTCTTCTGCGCCGCCACGTTCGAGCCATGATTTGGGTGATTCTGGCGATTGCAGCCGCATCATTCGCGCTGAACATCGTAGCGACGACGCGATACCCTACCGCCGCATTTTACTTACCGATGACACGATTTTGGGAACTGATGATAGGTTCGGGCATCGCCTATCTGAAACGATCCCCACCTTACGGCCTTCCGCCACTAGGCACCGACCCGATCACAGCCCGACTCACGGCGTTCCAGCAAGCCATCGTCGGATTCATCGGCCTCGCACTCATTGCTACAACGGTCGAGGTCCTCGACCCAAATCATCCCTTTCCCGGATGGTGGGCACTACCACCCACCGTTGGCACGGCGCTGCTGGTATCGATCAGCCCCAATTCCTGGTTCAACCGGCAGATTCTGGAACGGCGCCCTCTGGTTTATCTCGGCCTGATCAGCTACCCGCTGTATCTGTGGCATTGGCCGCTGTTGGCATTTTTGCGGCTCTACGTCGGCGGCGAACCGTCGATACTCGCCCGCGTGTCGGCTGTCTTCGCCAGCATCGTTCTGGCTTCCCTGACCTATGAATTTTTAGAGAAGAGAGTTCGGCATCTGCGACCAGCACACTCAGCGCTTAGGCCTGCGACCATCCTTACCATAGTGATGGCGCTGCTCGGTGTCTACGGAATGCTCGCATTCTACAACTACTCCAGATCGCGCTCAGACGCGGTGCCACTGCTTGCGCAAATCTCTGCAGCATTCGGCGACTGGAGCTACCGTGGCGAAACCGCGATCCACGGCACCGTCAACGGCTCGGTGCTGTTTTTCGGCGACAGCCACATGGAGCAATATCTTCCAAGGATCGAGCAGATCATGTGGGAACGACGCGCGCCCGTGCATAGCGTCCTATTCCGCACACGGCACGGCTGCGCACCGATTCCCCAGATGGAACGCACCGGTCGACATTGTAGCGAGTTTGTTACCGCTGCACTCCAACTTGCGCACTCGCCAGGCGTCGAGACCGTCATCATCGGAGCATCGTGGGTAGGTTTTGCAAATCGCGATGACTATTACCAGGTCGACGCTCGACGAGGTTCGCGCAGCTTCGCTCAATCGCCCGACGTCAACGATGCACTCAAGCGATTTGAAGGCGCGATTCGCGACCTGACCGCCGATGGTAAGCGCGTCGTGATAATTCTATCGCTGCCGCGCGGCGGACCGTTTGATCCGAGAAACATGGTTCACAGAATCGGATTCAGTTATCGAGTCAAGCTCAACCCGCCGGTCCTGAGAACGCAGATCGTTGCCGACAATGCGTTTATTGACGATCAACTTAAAAGCATCGCGGCACGCGTAGGTGCGGACGTCATCGATCCCATGAACACATTTTGCACTGCGCTGGTCTGTCCGACCATCACAGACGACGGCCGTCCCCTGTTCATGGACGAGTCGCATCTTCGCTCATCGATTGTTCGGGAGGAATTTGACGCCCTGGATGGGTACGTCTACGCCGCCGAAGACTGAAGTACCGGAGTGCGCGACATTACGCTGATTTGTCTTCACGTGAGGCGTCGGGTAGTGTGGGCACCTGCCGGCTAAAGCTCATCACACCACTTACCGCAAGGATCATTAGTCGTCGTGTCGCGCAACAGGATTGCGTTGGTCAGTACGTATTTCCACCACAGTCGGGACAGCATTCAACAAATGCTGGCAGCGGCATTTCCGGAATACCAAATTGACAACATCCCCGCGGACGAGATCGTTGCGAAGTTCAAGACTTGGATAGCGCCGAATCTGCTGTATGTCGGCAGGGAATTCGGGATTGATGTCCTGCTGCGTCGCACCACCATCCGCCGCAGCTATCGCCAGACCACTTACGTATTCCGTCGTTTACGGGAGGCGATGGCTCAAATCATCTCTCCAGAGCGCTACGCCTGTTCATTCCAGACTCAATCAGTCTGTGACGCGTCGGTTCCAGGTATACCGCATTTTATCTACACCGATCACACGCACCTTTCAAATCTTCACTACCCCTACTTCAACAAGCGTAATTTGCGATCGCCTAAATGGATAGAGTTGGAACGCAGCACGTACCACAACGCTGCGCGAGTATTTACTCGAAGCAAGAATATTGCCGCCGATTTGGTACGCTTCTACGGCGTCCCCGAGGAAAAGGCAATTTGCGTATTCGCCGGAGCCAACGCTCCGGTCAGCGATCGATCTTCCAGTACCAACGACAGGTACGACCGTGCCAACGTACTGTTCGTCGGCACGGACTGGGAACGCAAAGGTGGTCGCATTCTCTTAGAGGCCTTTCGACAGGTGACACGTGCCATTCCAAATGCCCATTTGACGATCATTGGGCCGGCAATAAGCACCAACGTGTCGTGGTGCACCTGCTTGGGGCAACTGACACTGGCGGAATTGACCGAGCAGTTTCAAAAAGCATCAGTCTTTTGCCTGCCAACACAACTAGAACCGTTCGGGGTTGCACTCGTAGAAGCGATGCTTCACAAGCTTCCAGTGGTCGCAACACAAGTCGGAGCCATACCAGAGATAGTCCAGCACGGGTCCACAGGCGATCTCGTGCCACCGGGTGACGTCGGGGCGCTTGCGGAAACATTGATCCGATTGCTTAAAGACCCCGAGCGTTGCCGCAATTATGGAGAGGCTGGGTATCAGCGGGCTAGTGCTGTCTACTCATGGCAGCGGGTCGGAGAACGAATTCGACATGCTGTGATGCCGCTGATCGCCAAACCTTCTAATGCGACGCCGGTAAAAGCAGCACAGCCGGCCAGCAGCCCCTTCGCGCACGCGCCACCGGTTATGACCAAATAGCGTTGGTCTCCTTAGCGCGAGTCACCGGCGCAGCCGGTGCACACGACAAGTCGACACAGGCGCCGCGGCAGCGCACGTATCGGGTGCCGCTCACTCCAACGGCAAACAGCAGCACCGCCCGTACTTATGGGCTTCGCGCCAGCTCGAACACATGCTCAGTAATGCGATCTGGTGTGATATACGAACCCGCTCGCCCTTGTAGGATAAGTACTTGAGCAGTTAACGCACGGACAATCCCATAAATTCCATGGCCCTTTACAGCGCTAACAGGACTCGTCGCTCGCTCATCGATACGATCGCACTTCGCGCCCTTTCCCAGATCGCAACGATGCTGGGCTATATCGTTTTCGTCCGCGGCATGCCCAAAGCGGATTTTGGGCTCTTCAATCTCCTGTATTCGTTCATACCCGTCCTCGGCACCATCGCCTCCTTTGGACTCGAACAGGTATTGCGACGCTATCAACCGGAATACCTACGACTTGGCAACGTATCCGGTGCCGTCTCACTAGTGAGATTTATTGCCTCCGCTCGTTTTGCGTTGAACATCATCTTCATAGGCGTGCTGCTGCTAACCTGGAATCTCCTGGCGCCGATTTTTCACCTCGGCCCCTACCGACTGCAATTTGCCTGGTTCTCTCTCATCGTCATCCTGTATTTTCAGGTCCAGATCCTGGCTCTGTCCCTGGCCTCGCACATGCTTCACCGTTTCAGCGTCGGTGCGATCGCGCTGCTCTCCATCGCCAGATTGATGGGCTACTTGGTCATGCTGCATTACGCGGCGTTCTCTTTAAATCACGCCATAGTTGTCGATACCGCGGCTTATGCCATCGTCTATATATTCATGAGGACCATTTACCTCCGGCGCTGCGCACCGGCGCATGACGCTCCCGCTTATAAGATACCCGCCGAGGAGCGCAAGCGGATGTTCCGTTATGGCCTTTTCAACAACTTCAACGACGTCGGCACCCTGCTGCTAGGTGGATCTACCGACAACTTCTTCATAGCAGCCTTCATTGACCCCATCTCTGTCGGTATCTATGCCTTTTACGGTCGCCTCAACGATATGGCGATGAACTTGCTGCCAATCCGCTTGTTCGACAATATCATTCAGCCGCTGTTCTTCTCAGTGACACCCGCCGACGCCGATCGGAGGCTGAAGCAAATCGTAACCCTGCTGCTCGACATCAATATGGTTTGGCTTTGGCCGGTGCTGACTTACTCACTTGTCTATCACGGAGATATTGTGCACGTATTCTTCGGTGGTAAATACTCCGAATATTCCAGGATCTTGCCGCTGTTCGTCTTCTTCTCCACCGTCAACTCCGTTGCCGTTCCCATCACCCTGGCTGCTCAATACGACGAGAAAGCCGGAATTATTCTGCTCAGCAAAGTATTTGTCGCGTACAACCTTGTCGCCATGATCGTGTTACTGCCTCTAGTGGGGTTGTATGGCGCAATACTGGCTCGCGGATCCGCAGAAGCCTTCAAGAATCTATTTATCTGGTGGTCGGTGCGGCAACATGCGCGCTGGATGAATTTCCGTGCCGTAATTGGTTACGCGCTCCTAGTGTGGACGCCAGTAATCGCCATCTGCCTTTTGCTCAAGCGGCTCAGCGTCGTGCCGCCCGTGTTGCAGCTTTTTATTGGAGGCCTGGCGTGCGCAATAGGCCTGCTGATTTACGTACGCACTCCAGCCATCGCGAACTCGGACCGCCTCATACTCGGATCAGTGTTCCACGGCAAAGAAGTACGTATTATGCGACGCTTGGGTTTGATAGCCCCAGACGCGGCGGCGTTGCCACCGGCATGATGCGATGGTTTTTTGGCGGCTTATACAAGAGCGGATTTGCCGCATCTAGGTGCCACATCTCGTCACGCATCTTTTGACGCTTTGGGTCAGGGATCGCCCCATAGCCTTGATGCGGCGTACAGGTCAACTCGCCGAAATACACAGTGTTGTCGACGTTGTAAAGATCGACGCGAACGAAATCGAAGTCCGCCGAGAGTCTTTTTGCAACATCCAGCATGACGTCGAAGTTCGCCGGCTTAATGTGCGTTGCAAGTTCTGACTCGGGAAGGTCGCTTCGCACGATTCGCCAATCTGTCTCGAAGGTCGCACTCTGTCCTCGTGGCGACGCGATGGCGAAGTTGCAATCGAACCCCCGCGGTCCGTTATAGCAAAAGAAATTGTAATCCCATGGCAAGCTGCCGTCCGGCTCCTGCAATAACGGCTCGATGACTATTTTCGGCTTGATGAAATTGTAATGCCTTTCTCCGGCGATTCCGCCATAGCGCCTATTGCACAGCGTGTTGAAGCGACGGATGGTTTTGTGGATCGCGAGTTTTCCCTTATCGTGGACCACCTCGTGCCACTTACAACCATGATTGGCCTTGATGATAAACTGCTGTGGAAGATTCTCGAATATCGATTCATCCAGCCGATCGAAGACGCCAAGCAGAGGGATCAGGTGCCGCGCGCCTACTTTGGCGGCAATATAGTCACGGACTTTGTACTTGTCAGTCACCAGAGCGTAGAAAGCGTGGTTGCCGTATAGCTTTCTAAACTGCATCTTCTCCTGGTGAGTTCGTGGATTCTCGAAGTTGCCCTCGTAGCCGAGACTTTCCTTGAATTGACGGCGAATCCTGGCGCGCTGCGCCTGCAATATGAGCCACTCCGTCGCACTACTAAGCATCGCTTCCGCCTCCGCGATCTTCGCCACAAGGAGGTGCACACGTATCGGCGCGAGCACCAACTCCCCACAATATAGGCGCAAGATCGTCGCCACCCGGTGACGCAATCCACATCCTGTCCTTGCAACTGTTGATTTGCGATGTCACTCACACTGACGGTATTGACAATTACTCGACGATCAGAGCTCCGCATAATTGTGTGCTGACGGAACGTAAACAGTCTCAAATAGATTCTGTTCAACGACGCTCTACATAATCGTGCATGTTTGCGTTTGCATCGGCCGATGATCTACATTGATCACGTCGATGCTTAGCAAAGACGCTTGTTCCGGAGCTGACCGGAAACAAATGGAGTCAGGAATGATTAAATCTTTTATGGTCTCAGTTGACGGTGGTCAGGCGACTTTCGACGGAACCTGCCCTTACGGAACGTGTCCCTACGTTGATGGCGCGCATCCGGACGGTGGCCAGACAGCGTAAGTAGGGGCAAAGAGATTCGTAACTTTTGCTCTTGTTGATCCTTTCCCGTTGCCTGGCGCTGCCGATCAAATGGGAGCGCCAGGCAACTCTTCTCACATCTTCCACATCTTCCTCGTTTTGGTGTCAGCGCAGTGCTTGGGCGTTAGGCGCCACACCTGTTAAGGCGCTTTGTGCTATCGCCAGCGTGCGATTGTTCTCGCTGAATTGAGACAACGATCACACTGCGAGTGCCAGAAGTTGCACGAATCACACATATTCTGGGTCGAAGGCGATTTGCTGTCGCCAGAGTGCGACCATTCTCGCTGAAGTGGGATCGCGATCACGTTGCGAGGCGCGTCAGTTCGAGAGAATTCAGAGGCAATCAAAGCGCAGCGCGTGACTGGCTTTTGCACTTGGCGGGACTGGCAGTGCTGACGAGAGAGCAAACTTGTTCCGCCTGTCGATCAAATAACGAGTTAATCGGGTTACGACGGAGATCTCACAGAATGCATGCCACCAGCTATCGCTTGAACCTCGCTTTGGTACGAACGCTCGCATTGAGCATCAGCGCAAGCGTCTTACTCGCAGCCTGCGGTGGAGGCAGCAGCAGCACCGATAATACCGTCAGCAGCAGCGGCAGTAGCAGCAGCTCAAGCAGCAGCAGCAGTAGCAGCAGCGGCGGTAGCAGTTCCAGCAGCAGCTCAAGCAGCAGTAGCAGCAGCAGCAGCGGCGGTAGCAGTTCCAGCAGCAGCAGCAGTGGCGGCACGCCCCTGACCTACACCATTGGCGGCTCTATCACTGGACTTGCCGGCAGTGGCCTGGTACTTCAGGACAACGGCGGTGACAATTTGTCAGTCCCGTCCGGGTCAAGCTTTACATTTGCGACCGCCCTCGCCACTGGCGTTAACTACGTCGTTAGCGTCAAGACCCAGCCGTCCAATCCGTCGCAGAATTGCTCGGTGACGAACGGGTCCGGACCTGTAGCGAACGCTAATGTCACGACTGTTGCGATTTCCTGCCAAACCATCGCATACACGGTCGGTGGCAGCGTCAGCGGCCTGTCCGGCAGCGGCCTCGTGCTTCAGGATAACGGCGGCAGTAATCTATCGGTCACCTCTAGCGGCACCTTCACGTTTGGCACCTCGGTAAATAGTGGCGCGAATTACCTCGTCACGGTCAAGACCCAGCCGACGAATCCGGCGCAACTTTGCACCGTCTCGAACGGATCCGGGCCAGTAACCACCGCCCCCATTACCACAGTGTCGATCTCGTGCGTCACCAATACCTACACGATCGGCGGAACGGTCATTGGTAATAATGGCACGGGCCTCGTGCTGCAAGACAACGGCTCGGATAATCTAAGTACCTTTTCTGTTGGTGGAGGCTTCACGTTTGCGACCAAGATAGCTAGCGGCGCGAATTTTGCGGTCACGGTCTATACACAGCCAACGTCGACTCCGGCCCAGTACTGCACCGTTAGCAACGGTTCGGGCACGGTCGCGGCCGCGCCCGTCACGAATGTTACGATCACTTGCCGCAACACCGGTCAGTATGTCTACGTGACGACGACAAACGGTGGCACCAAGGGTGTCATCACTATGTTCTCAATTGATCCGACTAACGGAACACTGGAGAGAGATCAACGCTTCGCGACCTCGGCGATCGGGCCTGGCGGTGTCGCGCTCGATACCAGTGGTCAATACGCTTATGTCAGTTACATCGGATCTGGCGATGTTGCGACCGAGACCATCGACACGAGCAACGGCCTCTTCACAGAGACCGGCAGCGCATCCAATGCTACGGGGACGGCGATGTATACGGCTACGGCTGATCCTACGGCCGCCTATCTCTATACCGCAGGCCTGGATCCTAACGGTGTCGACTGGATCTACGCCTATTCGATCAGTGCAGGAAGCTTGACGGCCTTGAGCACGCCGCAGTACGCCGCCGGAAATACTGCCTACGACGCCACAATGGGTGTCGCGATCGACTCAACCGGGACCTACCTCTACTCCGCCAATTGCCGCGACGGCACAGTGTCTGGCTACACGATCAATTCGAACGGCTCGTTGAGTGCGATTACCGGCTCGCCCTTCCAGTTCCAGGGCGGTGCGCCGACGAATATCCCGTCTGCAGTGGCTATTTATCCGGCGGGCGGATATCTCTACGTCACCGACAGCGCCGCTAACACGGTCACCGCCTACTCATATAACCTCGCAGGTGCGCTGACCGAGGTCGGCACCCCGCAGCCGGTAGGCACGTCTCCCACGGGCGTGGCGATAGATCCAACCGGAAGCTTCCTATATGTTGCCAACAGCGGCAACGGCACGGTCTCAACCTTCACGATCAATTCCTCGACCGGAGCCTTGACCGTGGTCGGTTCACCAGTCAGTACCGGTGGCGGAAGCTCTACTAGCCCAACCGCACTGCTGGTCGAACCCTCCGGGCAGTTCCTGTACGTGACAAACGGCGATGCCGCAACGGTCTCTGCGTTTAGCATCACCCCAGTTACGGGAGTTCTGAGCGTGCTCAGTGGGTCGCCCTTATCGGCCGTCGGCGGATTCGGCGGGAGCGGCGGCTCGTCGGCTCTGGCGATCGAATAACTTGCCACGATCGAGATAATAAAGAGGCGCGCCAATCAGCTTTGATTGGCGCGCCATGATCGTGGATCCGCGGTGTTAGGCCGACGCCCGGTCAGCCGTCGGCTCTACGCGGCAACCACGCCAGCGCTTCCCCGCCCTGTACGGCCTCGTGCCAAATCATCCGGCGCAGCCCGAATGCGCCGAGCCCCAGATGCCGCAGCTGGCTGCGATAGGACTGAACTGCTCGCCGCTTGATGCCACGATACTCAGAATCAGTGAGCACGCGCGACCAGGTGAGCGAGCCTCCAATAAGATCTTGCAGTGCCGGTGCAATTGACGATACCAGCGGGGTCTTGCGCTTCCAAAATTGATACGGCTGCTCGGCGTAAAGAGCAACCGCCCCGCAGGACAGACCCTTACGTAACAGCAACTCGCTGAGTTCAGAGTGATCGGGGTGCGTCAATGGGTAGCCCGGGAGCAGTACGGCATCCGCCCCGCGGGTTTCAGCCTCAACGGCGGCCCATATTTCCTCCTGGCTGCCGCGACGCTCGTACGGTTCGGCCCCAAAATCCAACCAGCGCGGCCTAGCACCCAAGATAAGACATGCTCGTCGATCTTCCTCTCGGCGCGCGCGTGCCGCTTGCCCCTCAGTACTGTAGCCGCAGCTCGTGTCCCACGGGCCTGCCCGGGCCTCCGACGAAGGAATGTAAGCGAATACCGTGAGCACCATGAGGTCCGTGCCTGCTCGAACGGCTTGCGCGATGGTCGCTCCCAGCGACATGACGGCGTCATCCAGGTGCGGCGACACCACGACCACGCGACCTGTTAAACGCTGCTGTGTCGATTCGATCGGTCGAAAGCGCGGAAGTGTTGGGCTTGTCGGCATCGTCGGCGTGGCCTCTTTATATATACCGGCAACACGCCACCTCAGATTCCGGCCGTTCGCCGGAATCGTCGTGGGCGTTACCTGGAGCTATGTCGCGACGACGATCTTAAACGGGGGAAGGCCGATCCGGAAAGAGCGGCCACTCTACGGATCTAAGTACCAGCAGCGCCATCACCAAAAACGCCGCGTAGCCTCGCGACGACACTTTTCGGATGCAACAGAAACCTTAGCCTGCCATAGGCCCCGAAATGCAGGATCCAAACGCGCCGATAGTCGTCCGTCTGATTCGGCCCGGTGAAGTGAAGCGTAAGAGGATGGTGCGCAGTGGCACTACCAATTCCGATCGGACAGGCGGTTCCCTTTGAGCCGTCTACATCGTCAGCGGCAATGGTTTTGCCGACCGTACGGGAACTTGAACCGGCGGTTCTGATGTTAGCCACATGATGTGGCACCAGGCCGGTGCGATGAGAACCGGGAATGAACCACATGCATCCGTTTTCGATGGTTGCGGGCTGCAGCGGAATCCAAAAGTGAATCGATCTCAGGGGAATTGCAGCGTTTGAATAGGCCTCATCCTGGTGCCATGCGGTGGCCGTATTGTTGTGCGGCGGCTTGTAAATGGCATGATCGAATTGATAGCCGACTGGCACGCCGAGCAATTCTCGCGCGATCGCCCGACAACGCTTAAAGGCCTTGGTTTGCCGCAGCGCTGGCACCAGCACAGCCGCTTCATTAACCTCCGGAGAACGCATTGGCGTACCAGACTGTCGCGGCCCCGCAAGATCGACTGCGCGGTCGCCCAGAGAGTCAAAATTCGCGAACAGCGGGTCCAGCAGCGATCTGATCTGGGCGATATCTTCAGGAGTGGTGATCGAATCAAGACAAAGGTAGCCGTCTCGAGCGAAGCGCCCCTGCAAGGACTCCGCCGACGACCCGGAAATCTGATGTGCGTGCATATCTGAATGAAGCCCGCGCGAGGCGTTCGTATCTACGCTTCGGCAGGAAGGCCCGCTGCCTCCCACCGCTCTATTTGCAGCCAAAAATACCACGAGTCTGGGTGCAATTTTGTGGCGGCCATCTCACTAATCATCACCGGTCCCCGGGTTTCATTCAATAGTCATGCGTGGGTCGCGCCGCCGATGTTTCAACACACAGAACCGGCTTGCCTCCCTTGACGTCAAAGGTCCGATTGACTACAAGAGTATTGATCGCCTCGCCAAGGCGGCTGAACAGCCAGACCGGCGTTTCAGCCGATCAGTCATAATCCATAACCCAGCTGATTCGACAGATGACAGCATGAGCAGGCTTGAGAAGGCGCGTCGCCATATCGAAGCACGCATCTACGCAGATGCAGTTGGAGCCCCGTCCGGCAGCAAATGGCAGCTGCTGAAGGCGTTGTTCACCGAAAAAGGCTTCGCGACGCGCGTGCTGCGCAAGCGTCTGCACCTCCCAATCGCTCTGAACACCGAGGACCGCAGGATCCTCGAGCAAGTCA
>JBEKWD010000036.1:0-11516 GCA_049513435.1 Steroidobacteraceae bacterium
GTGATCGTCTTCACGGCGAGCATTCTGGTACCCCTGATAAAGCTCGTGGGCTTGAGCGCCATGCTGACATTCACGCGCTGGCACTCCAGACGCTGGCTCATCGGACGCACTCGCCTCTACCGCTTCATCGACGCCATCGGACGATGGTCAAGCATAGATCTGTTCATGATCTCGATTCTGGTTGCTCTCGTGCAGTTCGGAACGCTCACGAGCGTGCGCCCGGGTGAAGGCGCGGTAGCCTTCGCCGCGGTCGTCATCGTCACAATGCTGGCATCCAGGAGTTTCGATCCGCGCATCATGTGGGATGCGACGGACGGTGCGGCATGAACGAAGCGAACGGCTCGGTGCCGAGTGCGCGACTACGCCCGGGAAGATTGCGCGCATGGATCTGGATTGTGCCGGTGATGGCAGCACTCCTGGTCACGGCGCTGGGGGTGCGCGCGCTGATCGAACGCGGGCCACTGATCACGATATCCTTTAACGATGCCGAGGGGCTTCAGGCCGGCACTACGCCGGTCCGACATAAGGATGTGGACCTCGGAATGGTCGAGTCAATTTATCTGAGCAGCGATATGTCGCACGTACTGGTCAGGGCGCGCATGCGCCGCTCGGTGAGTTCGCACCTGACGGCCGGAACGCGCTTCTGGATTGTTCGGCCCAGGGTTGGTCTGGGCGGTGTGTCCGGACTCTCGACCCTGGTCTCGGGTTCCTATATTGAGATGTATCCGGGCCCCGGCGTACCTCGGCGCCAGTTTGTCGGCCTCGCCGAGCCGCCCATGCTCACTCCGGAAATGCCCGGGAGCTCCTTTACGTTGCACACCACCAATTTGGGATCGCTCGTCGCGGGCTCCCCGCTCTCATACCGCGGCATAGCCGTCGGGCAAGTTCAGGGCTTCGCGCTCAACCCGCTCGGCACACAGATCAGCATATTTACCTTCATTCGGGCGCCCTATGACAAACTCGTGAATGCGCAGTCGCGTTTCTGGAATTCGGGCGGCATCGACGTCTCGGTCGGTACCGCGGGGGTGCGCTTTCGAGCGGCATCCTGGCAGGAACTGATTTCTGGCGGAATCTCGTTCGACACACCTGACAATTCGAAGGCAGAGGCCGCGAGCGCGGCCGGAACACAGTTTCGCCTCTACGACAACCAGAATGAGGCGCAGCGCGATCCTCGCGGCGGCACATTGCGTTACCTGGTCGATTTCGTCGATACCGCTGGCGACGTGGCGCCGGGCAGCCCGGTACAATTGCTTGGTTCGGAAGTCGGGCAAATCACCGAATCGAATTTGCAATATGACGACGCCAGGCAAAGCCTGCTCAGGCGAGTCACGCTCGAGATCGATCCGAGCCGCATCCAGATTACTCATTCAAAGACAAACGCGGCGACCGATCCAGCCGCGGCGCTCAATTCGCGCCTCGCTAAACTAGTGGCTCGCGGTCTTCGGGCCCGTCTCATTTCGGCCAATTTGATCACAGGTGCCAAAGTGGTTTCGCTCGATATCGTGCATGACGCGGCTGCAGCGCATATCGATCAGGTGGATGGCTACGCCCGGTTGCCCAGCGCCTACTCGACCGACATCTCCGATATCCTCGCCAGCGCACAGGCCACGCTGCATCACCTGGAGACAGCAACCGCTGGACCGGAGCTCGCCGACGCAATCAAGGAGCTCGATCGCACGCTTACGACTCTGGATCGAACTACCGCCGCGATCGAGCCTGAGATCAAGCCATTGCTGATGAATCTTCGGCAAGCGTCCGAGGCGGCTCAGCGCGCGATGCAAGCCGCTGAAGGCGTACTGGGAAGTGAAGCCTCGAGCAGCACCGATCTGCCGCGCCTGATACGTGAGCTTACCGAGGCGGCTCGCTCCATGCGCGAATTCACCAGTTACCTTGAGCGGCATCCTGAGGCGTTGTTGCGCGGCCGTCCGGCGGAGCGGCCATGATGCTTATGCGATCGCCGCGGATTTGGTTGCTCGCATGCTGCTTGCCGCTTGGCTGCAGCTCCAGCCCGCCACTGCGCTATTACACCTTGAACGAGATTGCCTCGATCGCGCCGCCCGTGACGATGTCGAATCAGGTGCCGGTACGCGTCGATCCCGTTGTGATTCCGCAGGAACTGGACCGACTCGAGATAGTCACCCGCATCGGACCGAATCGGCTGCGCATATCAGAGTTGGATCATTGGGCCGCGCCGCTGGATGATCAGATACGCCGTGTCCTGTCGGATGATCTATCCACACGGCTGCCGCCGCACGGACTGGCTGATCCGAACGAGCCCGCGGGCGGCGGCCCGCGACGGCTCCTGTCCGTCTCGATCACGGACTTTCTCGCCGATAGCGCCTGCAGCGTAACGCTGCGCGCAGATTGGATGCTGCGCGCCACGAATACCAACACCGAGCGCGGCACGGAGAGCGTCGTGATTCCAGGCAATGAGCCTTGTACGGCTGCGGTGGCAGGACAGATGAGTAATGCGCTTGCCGTACTAGCCGATCGGCTCGCCAGCATGATCCTGAGTGCTACAGGCTCCGCTCCAACCTCGACTGCAGATCAGCGCCCCGAGTGAGCACCCTCCCCTCGAGCATGCGCGCCAGCTCGTCCGCGCTCACCGGTTGGCAGAAGTAATTGCCTTGAGCTTCGCCGCAGCGTTGCTGGCGAAGGAATTCGAGTTGTGCCCGCGTCTCCACACCCTCGGCTACGATCCGTATGTTCAGATTCCTGCTCATACTGATCACGGCGCTCACGATGCTGGCATTGTCGGTATCGGTCGTCAGATCACGCACGAACGATTCGTCTATTTTCAGGATATCGAATGGCAAGCGACGCAAGTGAGTCAGGCTTGAATTACCGATTCCAAAATCATCCAGGGCGAGTTGCACGCCCAAATCCTTCAGCGCCCGAAGAACCCTCCCGACCTCCTCGATATCGTCCACCAGCAGCGCCTCGTTGATCTCAATTTCCAGGTTCTCCGGCTCCCACCCCTCCTCGGCGGTGATGGTGCGCACGTTGTCCAGAAATTCCTTAGCACGCAACTCGACCGCCGAAACATTGATCGCGAGGCGCAACGCCGGCAGGCCAGCGTTGCGCCAGGCGCGAAGTTGCCGGCACGCCGCGCGCAGAACCCAACGGCCTATCGGCACGATCAAACCCGAGTCCTCCGCTATGCGCATGAATTGTGCCGGCGCCAACAGCCCGCGCTGCGGATGAGACCAGCGCAGGAACACTTCGACGGCAACCAGCCCGCCTGTCATCAAATCCATCCGCGGCTGGTACTGCAATACGAATTCGCGGCGCTCAATTGCCCGGTGCAGGCTGCTCTCAAGCGCCTGGCGCTCGTGGGCATGCTGCTGCATGTTCGCCTCAAAGAAGCGATACAGGTTGCCGCCCTCTCGTTTGGCCCGGTACATGGCCAGGTCCGCGTGCTTGGTCAAAATTTCCGCGCTCGCGCCGTCATCGGGAAACGACGCGATGCCGATACTCGCGGTCGTGTAGAGGTCATGCTCGTCCAGCAAGTAAGGCCTGCTCAGCGCCGCCAGGATCTTCTCGGCGCACAGGGTCGCGTCCCGCGCATCCTTAATCTCGGTGAGCAACACCACGAACTCGTCGCCACCCTGCCGACTGACCGTGTCGGAGCTGCGCACACATTTGAGCACACGCTGAGCTACGGCCTGCAGCACACGATCGCCAATCTCATGGCCCAACGAGTCGTTGATGTGCTTGAAGCGGTCCAGATCAAGAAATAACACCGCGAGCTGATGTTGATGGCGGTGCGCGCTCGCGATCGCCTGAGTCAATCGGTCGTTTAATAAAAGTCTATTGGGCAGATCGGTGAGGCCGTCATGCTGAGCCTGATGCGATATCTTCAGCGAGGCGCTGCGCGCCGCACTCACATCACGCAGCACGACCACTGCGCCCACGACGTTGCCTTTGGCATCGCGAATAGGTGCCGCGCTATCGTCGACGGGGGTGGGTTCGCCGTGCTTGCCAATCAGAATGCTGTGCTCCGGCAGCTTGACGATCTGTCCGCTTGCCAAAGCCAATTTGATCGGGTTCGATATCGGCTGCTGCGCCTCCTCTGTGATGATGCGGAATACCTGTTCGGCCGGCAAACCAGCGGCATCGGTGGAGCGCCATCCGGTTAAAGTCTCGGCACTGGGGTTAAGGTAGGTGATGCGGCCCTCTGCATCCGTAGTAATGACCCCATCGCCGATACTTGCCAGGGTCACTTCGAACAATTCGCGCTGCTGCTGCAGCTCCTCGGTCTTGCTGACGAGCGCTTCATTGGCGGCACTGAGCAACTCACGCTCGACACCTTGGCGAGTGATGCTGCTGGCGAGCTGCGGTGCGACCAAGTGCCGCTGCGCAGGATGTCCTGCGCTGCTGGTCGGCGAAGACGACAGCTCGGGTTTGTGAGACGGGCTCATCGGATTCATGCTATGAGCGCAGGCTCGGCTCGTCTGTAGGAGGTCATACGATTTGCCCTGCCGCTGAAATCAATACGATCGCTTCATCGAGCACTCGGCGCGCGCGCCGATGAGGCATACAGTCAACGTATAGCGCGCGAGATATCATATGGATGACAGTGGCTGGCGATGATCGAATTCGTCACAACTCCATCCGAAGGCGATAAAAGCAGCGGTACGCGCATGCCGCAATGCTCCGGCTTCTCCCCTGGTTTGCTCGGACTCTGGGCCGGTCTAATTCTCGTAGACCGGCTGAGTCCGTGAGCTTTGTAGGTCTTGTCTGACATCGGATGCGCGCTGCGCGGCCAAAATCGCGATGGCGATCGCTGCCGTGCCTGGCCTCGGCGATTAAAATGAGCTGCTCAGGCCGTAAGCGCTTACTGACGTCAGCATATTTTCGCACGCCCGGGGCGCCGTTGCCTCCTACGCGCGCAGGCGCCGAAACAATACTTCTCTCCGCCTGACACGCCACGCACACTTAGCTTCACGAACCGCACGAGCGGTTCACAGTTACGCGTCTCCAAGGCGATCATCCAATTTCGAGCCACGTGGCAAGGTGAAAACAGTGAAACTTCTAGCACTCAGCTTGATTCTTGCGGCTCCAATGGTTCTTTCAGGCTGTATCAGCAGCAGCAGCCCTGCTCCGCCCGCGAAAACTACCACCGTCGTAGTGCCTGAGAATTCCACCACCGTGGTGTGCTCCGATGGAACACATCCGCCGTGCAACTGATAGAGGCCGCTCAGGCGACCATTGCATTGAGCTTTCGCCGGGCGGTGTCGGCCATTGCGGCGCCGCCCATTGGATGCTCATTTAACAAGCGCTGCACCAGACAATGGCGTCGGTTCGCGCCTACGCCCGTCTGCGCGTTCGTCCGAGCGGCACCATTCCGGCGATCGGCTACAAGCATAAGATCGTCTAAGTGTCTTGCACGACGCAATCTAACAGTAAACGGGAGCATGCAAAGATGGCAAAAGTACTGATAGCGGATGACCATCCGATGACGCGCGCTGGACTGCGTCATTTTCTGGAAGACGATCGCAGCGTCACGCAAATCGGTGAGGCGGGAACCGGCAAGGAAACATTGGATCTGCTGCGTTCAGGTAATTGGGATCTGGTCATTCTGGATATCAATATGCCCGATCGGGGCGGCCTTGACATACTGCGACATGTGCGCGCGAGCTATCCGCAAGTCAAGGTGCTGGTGGTAAGCGCTTTTCCCGAGAGACAGTACGCGATCAATGCTCTCAAGGCCGGTGCCGGCGGCTATCTGCCCAAGGAGAGCGCGTCCGAGGAATTGCTAAAAGCGGTGCGCGTGGTGGCCCTGGGACGACGTTACGTGACGCCGAACATGGCCGAGCTCATGGCCTCTGAGCTCGATGCCGACAATGATCAGCCTCTGCATCGACGGCTTTCGGAGCGTGAGTTTCAGATATTCTGCAAGCTGGCGGCCGGTCACACCGTCTCAGCGATTGCGAACGAACTGTGCCTTTCGGTCAAGACCGTGAGCACATATCGCACCCGAGTGCTGGAGAAGATGAGCCTGCTGACCAACGCGGATATCACAACTTACGCGTTGCGAAACGAATTGATTCATTGAGTCCGCTGTAACAAAGTGGCTGGCAGCGTCGTCTGAGGCTCAGGCTTGGGCGCTGCCGAGACCTCAGCCTCGGGACTGAGAAGCTCCGTTAGCGGCTTGCTATGCATGGAGCGCTGCGCCACCACTTTCAGCGAGACCAGGCTGGGGATCGCAATCACGATACCAGCTATCCCCCAGAGCCATCCGGCAAACCATAGGGCCAGGAAGACCATGATGGGATGAAGTTCGAGGCGGCGACCTACAACCAGTGGTTGCACCAGTTGACCCTCGATGGTTGCAAGCCCCAGATAACTCAATGTTACCGCCGCGACGTGACCCATAC
The DNA here is from genome assembly GCA_049513435.1 of Steroidobacteraceae bacterium. GTDB lineage: Bacteria > Pseudomonadota > Gammaproteobacteria > Steroidobacterales > Steroidobacteraceae > FEN-1191. Next base: position 6,381 of record JBEKWD010000036.1, read on the forward strand.
TGTCGAAAGTCACGAACGCAACTATAGTCAGCAGCAACAACGTTATCGCCGATCCGATATACGGTATGAAGTTGAGTACTGCGGCAACGGCTCCCCAAAGCCACGGATTAGGCATCCCGAGTAACGCCGTAATGCCAGCCGTGGCAATGCCGAGCCCACAGTTGATCAGCGCGATGCTCATATAGTAGCGGCTGAGCTCAGTGCGCACCGCGCCGATCACCTTCAGCATGTGGTTCGCCTGCACGCGGCCAGTCAACGCCGCGCTAATCCGCGCCAGCATCGGTGGTCCCCCGGCTAGCAGGAAAAAAGTCATGAGCGCTACTGCCACAATACTGACCGCGGCGTTGCCGGTCTCACTGAGGATTTGGGCAATTTCGGCATGCGGGGTCGATTCTGGTGGCTTAGTGGCGCGCGACGCCGGCACGGGAAGTCTGCTCGAATGTGCCCGCGCTGAGGTCGATTGAGTGAGGTCATCCAGACCGGTGGCGAGCAATTCGAAGCGATTAAGCAGCTCGGCTATCGGGCGACTCTTCTCCTCTATCGTGCTTAAGGTCTGCGGCGCCGCCGCCCACCAGTCCTGTGCCGGGGTCCACAACAGATTCGCTGCCGCGCCAATTGCACACACCAGCGCCGCCAGGATCGCCAGTGCCGCGGCACTGCGTGGGACGCCGCGACGATTCAATAGCTCTACCGGTGTGGTCAGGAGCAATGAAAAAAGTACGGCCAGGGCCACTGGGGCAATTGCGGCGCGCGCGAAATACAGCACAGCGCCCACGCCAATTGTGGCCAGAATACGCAGCGCCGTATTGCTGCGGGGCGCCGTTGCGTCGGGACTTCTGCTACGTGCATGCATCAGCGCGATTGTAAGCTGCCAGGCTATTCACTGCAGTGGGCGACTGCCGCTGCGATCTCGCGTCATCGTCCTACAATGGGCATATCATGCGTTAAGTAGAGTCTCGCGCGCTAAGATGGGGTCGCGGCGAGGAGCGTTTTGTCTGCGGCGAACGCTGGTGACTTCACGTAACGCGTCGTACTGATATTGGAAAGACCATGAAGACGTTTCACTGCACCGCATGCCAGAACCTGGTGTTTTTCGAAAACGACCATTGCTTGAACTGTGGGCATCCCCTGGCTTACTTGCCCGATCAGGCAGTCATGGCGGCGGTCGAGCAACAGCCAGATGGTGCCTGGCGGCCCGTAGACAGTGATCAGTCCTATCGGCTTTGCGCTAATTACCGAGACAACAATGTTTGTAATTGGGCCGTGCCGCTAAGTGATCCCAATCCGTTATGTCTGTCCTGCCGATTGACCCATGTCATTCCCGATCTGTCGCGAACCAGTCAGGAGGTATGGTATCGACTGGAAGTCGCCAAGCGACGTCTGATCTATGGCGTGCTCAGTCTTCATCTGCCGCTCGACCAGCAGGACGCGAATACACCCAACGGCGTCGCATTTTCCTTTCTCGAAGATCCTCAGGGGCTCAATGGGGACAGCGGACGCGTGCTGACGGGACACAACAACGGCAGCATCACGATCAATATTGCGGAAGTCGACGATATCAAGCGCGAGCAACAGCGCTTGCAGCACAATGAGCCGTATCGGACACTATTAGGACATTTTCGCCATGAGATCGGTCACTACTATTGGGACCGACTGATCGCAGGCACAGCGGCACAGGATGCATTTCGCGCCAGATTTGGCGACGAGCGCGTGGACTACGCCGCCGCACTTCAGCGCCACTACTCGGTTGGCCCACCGCCTGATTGGGCGGAAAACTTCATCAGCGCGTACGCGACGAGCCATCCGTGGGAGGATTGGGCCGAGTCGTGGGCTCACTTTATGCACATTGCCGATGCCCTCGAGACAGCCGCGGCGATCGGGTTGTCACTGACGCCGCAGCGCTCTGACGAACCCGCGTTTGCGGCGCGGGCGGATTCGGCGCAGGCCGTGGTGACGAGCTTCGATCGAATGATCGAACAATGGCTACCCTTGAGCTATGTCGTGAACAACCTGAATCGTGGACTGGGTTTACCGGACAGTTATCCATTCGTTCTGTCCCCAGTTGTGATCGAGAAGCTGCGCTTCGTTCATGACACGGTTATCGGGGCCGGGCGCGAGAATCAGAGCTCCGACGCCGCCGCGCGGGCTGCGACGGCCGAGGCCGAAGTGGCGGACCAGCCTGCCGTTGCATAGCCGGGGCACCTATGAAGAGGGATACCGATCCATCGCGTATCGAATCAGACTCGTCGATGACGACGACGGAATCGCTGATACATCAGAACATCGGTGACATTGCCGAGTTTCGTCAGCGCGAAGAGCGCAAGATCGGACCCTCACAGCGAGCGATGGAAGCCCTGAGCGCCTTTATTGGCCGCCCGATGTATCTGCTTTCCCTGTTATCGCTCGTGATAATCTGGATCGGCACCAATACGACTCTCATGCTACTGGGCGCCCGGCCGCTCGATCGGCCGCCCTTCTCCTGGCTGCAAGGCTTCCTGAGCCTGGCCGCACTGGTGACGACCACGGTGGTGTTGATCGCGCAGAATCGGCAGGCCAAGTTAGAGAGTCAGCATTCACACCTTGATCTGCAGGTAAATCTGTTGACCGAACAGAAGGTCAGCAAGATCATTGATCTACTCGAGGAACTGCGGCGCGATCTGCCCATGGTCAGGGATCGACACGATCCAGAGGCCGCCGGGCTACAGCAGCGCACCGATACCGCTCAGGTGCTATCCGCGCTGGCCGACGTGGGTGTCGTCAGTGACGGTCCGTCGGCAACAGACGCGAAGCAGGCCGCAGCCAAACCTTGACGCTGCTGACCACGCATCATTGCATGCGCGGAGGCACCGCCTGATCGCTATTGGCCACGACGATCTCAACACGCCTGTTCAGCTGTCGCCCAGCGCTGTTGTCATTGCTCGCGACTGGATACGACTCGCCAAAGCCGTGTACCGCTATGCGTGAGGGATCGACGCCGCGCGCCAGTAATGCCTCGCGCACCGCGTCCGCACGCCGCTCGGACAGCACCTGGTTGAACTCTTCGCTGCCAACGGAATCGGTGAAACCCTCCACCTGTATCGGCCGGTCAGGTGCGTCCTTGAGCGCCGCGGCCAACTGATCAAGCGTGCGCTCGGCACCTGGTTGCAGGGTCGCCCTGCCGGTGGCGAATAAAACGTCCCGAAGCGTGATCACCGTGCCGCGCGCGGTCTGTTTGGCCTGCAGACTGGCCAGTTCGTCCTGAAAACGCTGCTTAGCGGCATCCGCTTCCTGTGCCTGTGCCTGTGCCTCTTGCGCTTGGGTCTGTGCTGCCTGCGCCTGGGCTTGTGCGTCCTTCGCCGAGGCTTCCGCTACCTCAGCGCGCACGGTAGCGGATTGCGCCTCGCGGGTGCGAGCGGCAAGCTCGATACGCTGGCGCTCGACTTCACCCTGAGCAACATGAGCGTCCGACGCCTTCTGCGCACCGACAGCAAGCGCGAGCCGAGCGGTTTGCGAAGCCATGTACGCGTAGTAATCGACTTCGGCCGGTTTGCGAGCATGTGCCGCCGCGTCGGCGCTTTGCAGCAGCTCATCGGCCTTCTTGATATCAAGCAGGTCATAGCGCACAGCGTCCGGGTAGGATTTGGCCGTAGTTACTTCGGCGTATGCGGCATCCAGGGCCGGGTATGATGGCGGCGCGCTTGCACAACCCACGATCAACGCGCTGGTCGCACAACTCAGACCAGTCAGCGCCAACACTGTGGAACGTCGAGATCTTGGTTTGCTTTTCATTGCGGTAGTCCTCTCGGCATATAGACGCGCCACTAGGGCGTCGAGCGATTGGTCTCGGCGCGCAGCGCATCGAGGCTGCGGTCAAGTTCGTTAGCCGCACGCCGCGAGCGAGCAGCCTGCGCGGAAGCCTCTGCCAGGCGCGCGTCCACCTGCGCCTCGTCGGCAAGGCGCGCCGCGGCAATAGCTCCCCGTGAATTTTGAGGACTGGCCTCGGCAGCCGCGAGCTTGTCACGTGCGGCTTGGAGCTCTACGGGTGCCAGTTCAGTGGCGCCAGCTTGCTCGGCTCGCTCGATACTTGCGTGTGCGAGCGCAAAGTGATCCGTCGGCATGGGCGTTGTTGCACAACCGGCAATACCTAACAGGGACAAACAAAGTGCCCCTGCGGTCAATGCCACCGGGAAGTGTTTGAGGTCAATCATTATGAGATCCTCGAATGGCGCTGCTGTTGCAATGATGCTTACAGCTTTTGAAAAACAATGTCGTCGGTAGACCCACGGTCCGCATGTCAGGTGCTTCCTACGGCCGCAGCTGCGCACCAATGTCGTGCGTCAATCGGGCAGTCAGGACACGCGCGAGCAGTCGGACCGCGCTCACAGCAGCGTTATGTCTTCAGTTCGCGCGCGCGTCGCGAAGATTGCCGATGACGTCGGCCAGCTGCTCGTAGTCGCTGGACTTGTTCAGAAAGTGATCCGCCCCGAGTCGTTCGGCTTGTTCGCGATATTCGGGCAGCGCATAGTTAGTCAGCACCACGACCGCCGGTCGCTGCGTGCCAAGCCCGCGAAGCACGCCGAAGCCCGTGCCCTGCTTGAGTTGCAGGTCAAGTACGATAACGTCAACGGCTTGGGTACGCACGCAGGCAGTTGCTGCCCTCTCAGTGTCGACGGTTGCAATCACTCGGACGCCCTCGAGCGCCGTAAGGGCTTCGCGCAGTCGCTCGGCGAGCACCTCGGAATCTTCAACCAGCAGCACGCTTAGCAACGACCCTCCAGATGGATTAGCGGAAAGTTCGGTGGAATTCACGGTTTGAGCTCGAGGCGCGCAAAGCGCGGTGCGATGCGCTCAATCCAGTGACTCGGTTTATGCATCTTTGCGCCCCACGTCCGCCTCCCAGCTAACCCGCGAGCAGATCGCTCATCGACGAGCGCAACATGGCGCATTTCGCGCTTGCGATCCAGGCAGTCAAAACCTCGCCGCGCCTGCGCTTGCAGCGGGTCATGCCATCGGACGTCTCGTCTTCGAGCATTCCGGCGGTCCTACAGCGCCTCGGCGTTCCGATAGTTGTCCGCCGACGGCTCCTGCGCTCTGATTCTGCTCCATGGCACGCGCGCCAGCACGCTAGTACCCTGTCCCGCCGCATCGGGTTCGATA
>JBEKWD010000037.1:0-16089 GCA_049513435.1 Steroidobacteraceae bacterium
GCTATATCGGATTGGATCAGATCGAGCGCGCGACGCGCCTGACGTTCGCGCCCGCGCCTACAGTCCTGACGACGTCTCGTGCAGCCTACGAGCTGATGCTCGCGCCACACGAGGCTCGGCGCATATACCTGCGCTACGGGGTTGCCGAGCATCAGCGCGGTGAGTGGAGCGGCCGCAGCTTCTATCGGCAGAAGCGCTCGGCCCGGCACGCGCTGCACGAATCCAGTGCGCGCGCAGCCAGCATCGACAGCTCCAATTCCGTCTTCAACGAAGTTATGCGACGCTGCGTGTCCGATCTGTACATGCTCGTGACCGAGACGCCTCAGGGTCTGTATCCGTATGCGGGCACACCCTGGTTCAGCACTCCGTTCGGGCGCGACGGCATCATTACCGCGCTCATGACGTTGTGGCTCGATCCCACGATTGCAAAAGGCGTGCTGCACTTTCTTGCCGCTACACAGGCGACCACCAGCGAGCCGGAACGCGATGCCGAACCTGGCAAGATATTGCACGAGATGCGGCACGGGGAGATGGCGAATCTGGGCGAGGTACCGTTCGGCCGCTACTACGGCAGCGTTGATGCCACGCCCCTGTTCGTGCTGCTGCTCGGTGAGTACTTCGCTCGTACGGGCGACCTGGAGACGGTTCGCTCGCTGTGGCCCAATGCCGAAGCCGCGTTGCGCTGGATTGACGTCTACGGCGATCGTGATGGCGACGGCTTTGTGGAGTACTACCGCCAATCCCGGGAAGGTCTGGCGAACCAGGGTTGGAAGGACTCGCAGGACGCGATTTTTTACAGCGATGGCCGCAGGGCCGAAGGCTCGATCGCGCTGTGCGAAGTGCAGGCCTATGTCTACGGTGCGAAGCGGCACGCAGCGCTGCTCGCGCTCGCTTTGGGCCATCACGCACGCGCCGCGGCACTTGAAGTGCAAGCCGCGACGCTGCGCCAGCGCTTCGAAGAAATGTTCTGGTGCGAGGAGCTGTCGGTGTACGCGCTGGCGCTCGACGGCGCCAAGCAACCTTGTCGCGTGATCTCATCCAACTCGGGCCAGGTCTTGCTCACCGGCATAGCTTCGAGCGAGCGAGCACAACGCGTTACGCAGACGATGCTCTCGCCGACGATCTTCAGCGGCTGGGGCATTCGCACCATCGCATTGTCCGAGGCGCGCTATAACCCGATGTCGTATCACAACGGCTCAGTCTGGCCGCACGATAACGGACTGATTGCCATGGGCATGGCGCGCTACGGGCAAAAGCATGCGGCCGGCAAGGTTTTCGGTGCCCTGTTTGATGCCGCGAAGTACATGGATCTGCGTCGCTTGCCCGAACTGTTTTGCGGCTTCGTGCGCCGCCAGCGCAATGCGCCGACACAATATCCGGTCGCCTGCTCGCCTCAGGCGTGGGCCAGCGCGAGCATTCTGTGCCTCGTGCAGGCGACGCTCGGGCTCGAGCTGCTGGACAGCAGTCGCGAAGTGGCTTTCAATCGACCCGAACTGCCGCCATTCATCGATCACATCCACCTGCGCAATCTGCGCCTGAGCAGCGGCTCCGCCGACGTGGTCGTGCATCGCTACGGGGATGATGTGGCGGTCACGGTCACGCGCCGCGATGGCGACGTGATCGTCGTGGTACGGCACTAACTGCCGGTGCCTCGAGGGCCGTGGCCTGCTGGCCTGCTGCCATGAGCGCCGCTGGGCCGGACGCGACGGCCGCGACGACCGCGCCGGGATATTGATTCGCGCCCGCATCACTGTCCTGCTCCGCGTCCCTGTTGGGTCGCGTCTCGGGCATGAGGGCGGCCGACAGCACGGCGAGTATTCCTATGCCCATCAACGCGAAGAAAGCCAGCCGCGAGCCCAGATGATCCGCCGCCCAACCCGCCGCGGGCATGCTCAACGTGCTGCCGAGACCCATGCCAAGCCCCACGGCACCGAGCGCAAGATTGAAATGACCCGAACGGCCGGCGACGTCACTGACAATCAACGGCACCATGATGCCGAAACACGCCCCGGCGACACCGTCAAAGACCTGTGCGGCTACCAGCACCGGGGGATTTTGCGTGACTGCAAAGATCAGGCAGCGCAAGGCCACCATGCTCGAGCCAACCATCAGCACGATGCGTCGACCATAGCGCTCGGCAAAGCGCCCTACGGTCGGCGAAGCCAGCGCCACCACGATCTGCGGCAGTACGATGCAGGCTGCAATGAGCAGACTCGGGTTCGATCCCTTCGCGCTCAAGGTGCCGCTGATCAGCATCAGGGTCGGGGCATTCGCGAACGTGAACAGCAACGCGCAAGCGCAGAAGATCATCAGGCTCCCCTGCGTCAGCACGCGCAACTGCCTGACGCGGCTTTCTCCTGCCTTGCGAGGCGGTGGCCGAAATTCGGTCCTGGCCACCGCAGCGCGACGCAGCGGCAATAGCGCAAACAGCGCCGGCATGACCAGCACGGCGGTCAAATAGAACACCGCTCGTTCCGATATATACTGGCCGCAGGCCCCCATCAACGCCGCGCCGATACCATTGCCGACTGCGGCATAGCGAACATTGCGGCCAAGACGTAATCCCATGGCGTAACGGCCCGCAATGACCAGGCTCATCGCGGCGATCGCGGGCCCGAGCGTGCAACTGGATATGCCGTGCAGAATTTCCGCGAGGAAGACGAACAGCGGGATCGGATGTAATGCGAACATCAGTGCGCTGATGGCGAAAACAATGACGCTGAACGCCGCAACCCGCGTCTTGTTCGGTATCAGATCGACGAACGCTCCAGCAGGCACTTGACTTACCATGGAACTGACTGTGCCGATGCTAAGCGCCAGGCCTATCTCCGTTTGCGTCCATCTCTGGCTGATGAGGTAGACGGCAACGAAAGGTCCGAAACCAGTTTGAATGTTCGCGACGAATAGGTTGAACCAGTCCAGCCCGCGGCCGGCAGCTGTCGCGGGTAAGCTTGCTTGCCGTGAGTCCGTCGAACCCTGGTTGTCAAGCGCAGCAGGCATTCGCTCACTTCTTATTATTAGTGGCAGCCGCGGGCTGGGCACTCGCAGCGGTCTCGGAGGCCGCCGGCTCCATCAGCGTGAGTGGACGCGCGCCTTCTTTGTATTCCGGCGCTGTCTTGAGTTTGTCCTGAGCCACTCGTAACGACACCGCTGCATCGGCGCCATTGGGATTGAAGCGCAGCAGCGCCCATTCCACGGCGATGCGTCGATCGCCTACGCCAAGAAATCCGCCGAAGTCGATGATGGCAACGCGCACGCGGCCGCTCGCGTCGGCCAGCACATCGACGACCCGACCCAGATCCTCGCCATTGAGTCCCTTGACCCGCTTACCGAGAATGGAGAACACCGGCGCCGGCATCGCTTTGACTTGGGCGTCGACCAAGGCCTCGGGCGTCGTGCTGGCGGCTGAGGGCGCGGGCGGTGGCGGCGGCGGTGGCTTGTGTACCGGCTTCGGTTTGATCTCCGGCTTGGGTTTGGCCGGCACGGAATTGGCGACCTCCGCGTTGGCGCTGGGAGGCGGCGCGCTCTGCGTGCTGGTTGCGCTCGGATTGGTTTCGCTCGGCGGCGCGGCCGGCGGGTTTGGCGGTGGCGGCGGCGCCTCAAACTCGGTGGCAGGAGGTGGCGGGACCTGCAAGGCTGCCGTGGTTGCGCGCATGCCAGTGCACCCTGCCAGTCCGAGCGCAACGCACAGCGCTGCATAACATCCAGATCGGTTCATGGCAATTACTCCGCGCCAACTCGCATTTGGCGACCGTACATTCCGCTATAGACGCCCCGCGTCTGCAGCAGCCCTCGCGGCGGTCCATCTTCAACCACGCGTCCCTGATCTATCACGATGATTCGATCGAAGGCGTCGAGCGTTGACAAACGATGCGCAATCGCGATCACCGTGCGTCCCCTGAAGAGGCGCGCCAGCGCTTCCTGAATCGACTGTTCGGATTCGGTATCGAGCGAGGATGTCGCCTCATCCAAGAGCACGATCGGCGCATCCATCAAAAATGCGCGGGCGATGGCGAGGCGCTGACGCTGTCCACCGGACAGTTTCATGCCGCGCTCGCCCACGATGGTGTTAAACCCATCCGGCAGCTGCTTGATGAACTCAGTGCACTGGGCGGCTTCAACCGCGCGGAATACCTCCTCGTCGCTGGCGTCAGGCCGTCCGTAGCGCAGGTTCTCGAGCAACGTACGGTGAAACAGGGAAATATCCTGCTGCACCACTGCGATGCCGCCGCGCAGACTTTCCTGCTTCACCTTCGCGATATTCTGTCCGTCGATCAGCACCTCGCCTGAATCCGGATCGTACAGTCGCTGCAGCAGCGCGACGATGGTGGATTTGCCGGCGCCGGATCGGCCCACCAGGCCCACCTTCTGGCCACCAGGCACTTCCAATGAGAAATTTTTGAGGACGTGCTGTTTGTTCGGGTAACTGAAACTGACGTTGCGGAAGCTGATTTGTCCGTGCGTAACCACGAGCGGCTCGCCCTCGGGTGGGTCCTGCATTTCGTGGGGCAGGCCCAGCACCTGCACTGCCTCACCGAGTTTGGCGAACTGCTGTACGAGATCCACCATTGCCATGGCGAAATCGCGCGAGGCATGCAGTACCGTGAATCCCAGTGTGGTGGTCAACACCACATCACCGGTGGAAATCTCATGCCGCCGCCATAATTCGACCGACCAGACCAGCACACCGGCGGTCACACAGAACACTGTCAGCGCGTGAAACAGGCGCAGTCGCTCGAGCGAGCGCAGACTGGCGCGCTGCGCCTGCATCTCGTTCGCGATCTTCAAGCTCAGCCGTTCCTGCTCGCGCCGCGCTGCACCGAAGGCGCGCACCAGCACGATGTTGCTGACGATATCGGTCAGATCACCGCTCACATGCGCGGCCTGGCCTGCGAATGCCTGGTGCAGCTCGCGTCCTTGTGAAGCCAACCAGGCGATGATTGCGCCCAATCCAGTCACGACTACCAGCAGCGCGACCGTCAGGCGCCAGTTGATGCTGCCCAGTACAAAAATGCTGCCGATCACCGCGGCCCCGGGCGGGATCGTCTGCCAGGTCAGGGAGTTCTCGATGGTCCAGGCGGCATTGGCCGCCGCGGTTATGCGGCCGGCCAGCGCGCCCGGAAACCGGTCGACGAAGTAGCGCGTGCCCTGACCGGACAGGTGATGGAAGAGATCGAGCCGCATGTCGCCACCGACCGCGACGAACGCGTGGGTGGATACCCAGCCTGCGAGGCGCCACAGCAGGTTGTCTCCGGCGACCAGCGCCAACAGCAAGCCGACCGCACCCCAGAGTATGCGCGAGGCCGGATCGTGCATGCCCAGGACGTCGACCAGGTGTTTGACCGCGTACTGCGACGCAACCGCGCAGGCCACCGCGGCCAGAACCGACACCAACACGATGAGATGACTGGGAAGCCGCCGCCATACATAGCGGGCGACAAAACTGGCGGGGCCTTTCGAAGCATAGGGCGGCAAGGCCATAGCAGAGGTCCGCTTCGCTGGGACGACAGATGATTGCATCTTAGACAACCGATTGGTTCAACAGGGGCGCTAAAGCTGCGAGTCCATGTCAGCATCCGCTGACAACGGCCGAGCCGGCCATTGGCATTTGCGCTCTCTGAACTCGCCGCTCATGTCGGTGCGACATTGTGCGGTCGCTGGGTGTGCCAGTCCGTGGCCTCCTCATACTGACGCCCCAGTGCCAACAACTCCTGCTCTTGCCAGTTCGGAGCAGATATCTGCAACCCGATCGGCAAACCGCTGTCGCTGATCCCGCAGGGCACGGAGATCGTCGGGATGCCATACAGGTTGAAGGGTCGCGTGTTGCGCAGGAGCACCGCATCCAACGCGAGCTCTTCGTCTATGCCGGTTGGGTAGGGCGAAGCTTTCGGCGCGGGCACGCTCGTGGTCGGCGTGACCAGAAAATCGATGGATGAAAAGACATCCAGCATGCTGCGGCGCAGACGCTCGAGCTCGCGTCGGGCCACGATATACGATGGCGCATCAATGCCCGCGCCGAGCCGCAGCTTGGCCAGAGTCTCGGGGAGATAGAGCTCAGGGCTTCTGGCAATGTACTGGGCGTGATACGTGTAGGATTCGGCGCGAATCACAGTTCTATCGATGCTGACCTCAAGCGGAACGTCGCGGATCTGAGCGCCCAGCTTGCCCAGAGTCAACAGCGCTCGCTCGATTGCAGTCTGCACCTGCGGATCCAGGCTGGCGTAGTAGAACTCGCGCGGAACCCCGATGCGCAGCGCGGGCGACCTGCCGCGCTTCCTCTCCAGGTAATCAGGCACGGGTCGGTCCTGGCTCGTGAAGTCGTTCGGATCGTAGCCGGCAATCGTCTGCAGCATGATGGCTGCATCGGCGACGCAGCGCGTCAGCGGACCGATATGATCCATCGACGGGGACAGCGGAATGACGCCGCGGACGCTGACCCTGCCGTAGGTGGGTTTCAGGCCGACAATACCGCAGAAGGAGGCGGGCTCGCGCACCGACCCGCCGGTGTCCGAGCCGAGGGCGGCGTAGCACAGTCCAGCCGCAACGGCGGCCGCTGACCCTCCGGAGGATCCGCCCGTGACTCGCTCCAGATCCCACGGGTTGCAGACGCGACCGAAGTAGCTCGGCACCGAAGTGCCGCCATACGCGAACTCTTGCATGTTGAGCTTGCCCAGCAGCACTGCGCCCGCCTGCTTGAGTCGCCCGACCACGGCCGCATCCTGTTGTGGAATGCGATCCTTGAATAATGCGGACGCGCACGTCGTTTTGACTCCTGCTGTGTCGATCAGATCCTTAAGCGCAATGGGAATGCCATGCAGCGGTCCGCGCCACTGGCCGCGCTGCAGCTCCGACTGCGCCAGTCGGGCTTGTGCCAACGCCGCATCCGCGCTCACGGTGATGAACGCGTTGAGCGATGGGTTGAATGCCTCGATCCGAGTCAGGCACGTTTGGGTTAGCTCGACGGGCGAGAGCTTGCGCGCACGCAGCAGCGCCGACGCCTGCTCGATATTAAGAAAGGCGAGCTCATCCGTTGACGCCGATGAGGCAGCCGCTGCGCGCTCGTTCGTACCCAGCACGAGACCGGCAAGACCGACCAGCGACGCATCAAGGAAGCTGCGACGCGACGAGCCCCCATAGCCATCGCTGCTCATACTTTGCTCCTGGTGCGCCCGGACCGGTGATCTGACTTCTATAACAGGTTTTCCGCGCGAACGGGTAGTGAGCGCATGCCCCCTGGCGGCTGCGTTGAATGGCGCGTCGTGGCTGATCCATAATGGATCAGCACGCCGGCCGACATGCCGCCGCACGCATTCCACTCATGAGCACGAACCCACACTCCTCTACCCACATTGACGAAATTGCGGACGGCATCTACCGGATCAATACACCGATCTCGATCCCCGGTGGGCAGTTCAGTTTCAATCAGTACCTCATCGTGGACGAGCTGCCGATGCTGTTTCATACCGGCCCGCGTCAGCTCTTTGCGCCGGTGCAGGAGGCTATCAATCGCGTGGTGCCAGTGCAGTCCCTCAGGTATCTGGGGTTATCTCATTTCGAGGCCGACGAATGCGGCTCGCTCAATGCATTGCTCGCAGCAGCACCGCAGGCCGTACCGGTCTGCGGTCGGATCGCGGCAATGGTCTCGGTGGCCGACTTCGCCGATCGGCCGCCTCTGGCGCTCGCGGATTCAGAGCAGCTCTCGCTGGGCCGCCACACGCTGCGCTGGTTCGATACGCCGCACGTGCCGCATGCGTGGGAGTGCGGGCTGATGATGGAATCGAGCACACGCACGTTCCTGTGCGGAGATCTGTTTGCCCAGGGCGGTCCCGGCGCTACCGCGCTTACGGAGTCGGACATCCTCGCCCCGAGCGAGGCCTTCCGTCAGGCGATGGATTATTTCGCACATGCTCCGCAGACGCCTGCTATCCTCGAGCGCCTCGCATTGGAGTCCCCGACCACTCTGGCCTGCATGCACGGTAGCGCCTGGCGTGGCGATGGCGCGGCGCTGTTAAGGTCTTTGGCCGTCGCCCTCGCCTGAAGGCACGAGGCCGACTACTGCTGCCGCACTGTCGGACAAGCCCACCGCGCAGATAGGACAACACTTATTGGCGAACCGAGCTGCTTCATCGATCTTAGGCGGTGGCACACATCGGTCGGCGTGCGCGCATTCGCGCGAGGAAAGGTGTATTCATGAATAGTCCCAGCGAGTTGCAGAATCTATTGCGACGCGAAACCGAGATTCAGGACGCCATGCGGCGCCCCGGAGGCATCCGTATTACGGTGGAGCGCGAGCTGTATGCGATACGCGAACAGCTCAGGCGCTATGGGCCACCCCCATCGCCTGCAAAGATGACAGCCGCGCAAGCGCGTAAATAAGCTCGGAGTGCTCATCGAGGAAGGCCTGCCGTATCCCGGCGGCGCAAGCTGGGACGGCAAGGGGACTAATTTTGCCCTCTTTTCGGGCCACGCCACCAAGGTAGAGCTGTGTCTGTTCGACTCCACCGGCGCGCATGAAACCGCGCGCATAACGCTGCCTGAATATACCAATCAGATCTTCCACGGCTATCTGCCGGAGGTGGGACCGGGCACCTACTACGGTTACCGTGTACATGGCCCCTACGAGCCGAGTGCAGGGCATCGCTTCAACCCGAACAAGCTGCTGCTGGATCCCTACGCCGTCGCGCATGCCGGCACTCTCAAGTGGAACCCCGCCTGCTTTGGTTACAAGTTGGAGAGCGGCGATGATCTGAGCTTTGACGAGCGCGATAGCGCTGCGTTCATGCCCAAGTGCGTCGTGGTCGATCCGAATTTCGATTGGCGCGGCCAGCCTCGTCGCAAGATTACGGCGTGGGACCGCACGATCATCTACGAGACTCATCTGCGTGGCCACACCATGCGCAACCCCGCCGTCCCGGAAGTGTTGCGAGGTACTTACGCCGGCTTTGCTTCCAACGAAGTCATCGCTTATCTGCGCTCGCTCGGCATCACTGCCGTAGAGCTGCTGCCGATTCACACGTTCGTCGATGACAGCCTGCTATTGGAACGCGGACTACGCAATTACTGGGGCTACAACAGCATCGGTTTCTTCGCCCCCGACCCACGCTACGCCGCCGATGTGGCCAACAGTCTGCGCGAATTCAAGGAGATGGTGGCACGCTTTCACGACGCCGGATTGGAGATCATCCTCGACGTGGTGTACAACCACACCGCCGAGGGCAACGAAAAAGGCCCCACCCTTTCTTTCAAGGGCATTGACAATGCCAGCTATTACCGCCTGCTGCCGGATCAGGCCCGCTACTACATCAATGACACCGGCACCGGCAACACGGTCAACCTGAGTCATGTGCGCGTCATCCAGATGATCACGGACTCGCTGCGCTACTGGGCGCAGGAGATGCATGTGGATGGTTTTCGCTTCGATCTGGGCACGATACTGGCGCGCGAGCCAAACGGCTTTGACAATCAAAGCGGTTTTCTCAAGGCGATCAGTCAGGACCCGGTGCTCGGTGCGCTCAAGCTAATCACCGAGCCCTGGGACTGCGGTCCGGGCGGCTACCAGGTCGGACGCTTTCCGCCGGGCTGGGCCGAGTGGAACGATCAGTATCGCGATGCAGTCCGGGGTTATTGGAACGGCCCACTGACCGCCGCGGCTCTCGCCCCGCGCCTGTGCGCGTCGGAAGATATTTTCAGCCACCAGGGACGCCGTCCATGGGCATGCGTCAATTTCGTGACCGCGCATGACGGCTTCACGCTCAACGATCTGGTCAGCTACAACGACAAGCACAATGAGGCCAACGGCGAAGACAACCGCGATGGCAATGCCGACAACCGCTCATGGAACTGCGGGGTCGAAGGTCCGAGCGACGATCCGGCCATCAACGCCTTGCGAGCGCAGCAGATGCGCAACATGCTGGCGACGCTGCTGCTGGCGCAGGGTACGCCGATGCTCCTGGGCGGCGATGAATTCGCGCGCACACAAGGCGGTAATAACAACGCCTATTGCCAGGACGACCTGATCAGCTGGTTCGACTGGGATCACACCGAGGCGCAGCGCCAGCAGATCGACTTCGTACGCGAGCTCATACGATTGCGCGATCGCTTCCCGGTGCTGCGTCGGACGCGATTCCTGTCTGGCGCGTACGACGAGGAATTCGATTGCCGCGACGTAACCTGGTTCACCGCCGTCGGCCTGCAGATGCAGGAGCAGGACTGGGCCCCCAACAAGTGCTTCGGCATGCTGATCGACGGACGCGCACAGAGCCAGGGATTGCGAAAGCCCGGGGCGGAAGTATCGCTGCTGCTGGTGTTCAACTCGCATCACGAGACCGTAGGTTTTCGCTTGCCGGAATCCAATGTCGGGCGCGGATGGCGGCGGCTGATCGATACCGCCGCGCCTAAGTTAAGCGAAGCGGCGTATTGCATCGGTGATGTCTATCAGGTTGCGGCGCGCTCACTGCTGTTATTCGAGCTGCAGTTGCAGACCGTCACCCCTGGCGTACGGCTCGGCCAGGAGCTGCGCGTGCGCCGTCGACATAGCATGCCATTTGGCGCCCAATTGCAGCCTGACGGCACGGTGCGTTTCCGGCTCTGGGCGCCCGCTCAGGCGAGCGTGGCCGTCACGATTGGATCGGCGCCGCCCGAGCCGCTGCGACGGGTTGACGACGGCTGGCATGAGCTCGTATCGAGCCAGGTACAGGCGGGCTCTACTTACCGCTTCGTGCTCGGCGACGGCACTCTCGTGCCAGACCCGGCCTCACGCTTCCAGCCCACCGACGTGCATGGGCCAAGCGAGATCATTGATGCAGTCGCATATCGCTGGGCGGACGCCCATTGGCACGGACGGCCCTGGTCGGAGGCTGTGCTGTATGAGTTGCACATCGGAACATTCACGAAGGAAGGCACTTTTCGCGCGGCCATGGAGCGGCTCGAGCATCTGGTCAGCCTCGGCGTCACTGCGATCGAGCTGATGCCAATCGGTGATTTTTCGGGCCGTCGCAACTGGGGTTACGACGGCGTGCTGCCCTATGCGCCGGATTCAAGCTACGGCCGGCCGGAGGATCTCAAGGCGCTGATCGATCAGGCTCACCGGCTCGGCCTGATGGTTTTGCTCGATGTGGTCTACAACCATTTCGGACCCGACGGCAATTATCTCTCGCGCTATGCGCCACAATTCTTCACCGACCGACATCACACGCCCTGGGGCGATGCGATCAACTTCGATGGGGCCGAGAGCGGCCCCGTGCGCGAGTTCTTCATACAGAACGCTTTGTACTGGCTCGAGGAATTTCACTTCGACGGCCTGCGTCTTGACGCCGTGCATGCAATTATTGACGACAGTGCCCGACACATTCTGCAGGAGCTCGCCGAGCGCGTGCGCGCGCAATTGTCAGGGCGGCACATCCATCTGCTGCTGGAGAATGAGCATAACGAGCCGCGCTGGCTGGTGCGCGCACAGGCGCCCGAGCTCTACACGGCACAATGGAACGACGATCTGCACCACGTACTGCACGTGGCCGCTACGGCCGAGAAACACGGCTACTACGCCGAATATCACGATCGGCGCAAGCTCGGTCGCGCACTCGCGGAAGGCTTTGCATTCCAGGGCGAGATCATGCGCTACCGAGGCAGCGCTCGCGGGGCGCCGAGCGCACATTTGCCCGCTGCCGCTTTCGTCGCCTTCATCCAGAACCACGACCAGATCGGCAATCGCGCCCTGGGTGAGCGTATCGGCGCGCTCACCTCTGCCGAGGCGCTGCGGGCCATTACGGCGACCTATCTTTTATTGCCGCAGATTCCGATGTTGTTCATGGGCGAGGAATGGGCCGATACGCACCCGTTCCCATTCTTCTGCGACTTTGGCGCTGAGCTTGGCGCCGCGGTGCGTGAGGGACGGCGCCGGGAGTTTGCGCGCTTTCCTCATTTCCGCAGCACGACGAAGCGCGAAAGCGTTCCCGACCCGCAAGCCGATGCGACCTTCGAATCCGCCAAGCTCGACTGGGCACGCCTCGATGATCCCGTGCACCAGGGTGTGCTCGAATGGTACCGGCGTATTCTCGAAGTACGCCGGCAGCACATCGTGCCACTGCTCGCGGAATTCACTGGCGAGCGCGCGAAATACAGCCCGATCAGCGACTTCGCCGTGGCGGTCTCATGGACCTCACCGGCCGCGACGCTGTCGCTCGCCGCGAACCTTAAAAGAGTCGCGGTCGACGGATTTGCAGCCCCCCAGGGCGACGTGATCTGGCAGGAAGGAGAATTGGGCGCCAGCGGCCGTCATGGTCCCTGGTCCGTACGCTGGACCTTGATGCGCCATTGACTATGGCACCGCGCGCCACCTATCGGCTGCAGTTTCATAGCCAGTTCGGCTTCGCGGATGCCACCGCACTCGTCGCGTATCTGGCGCAACTCGGTGTCAGCCACATCTACGCTTCTTCCTACCTCAAGGCCCGGGCCGGCAGCCTGCATGGCTACGATATCGTCGATCATTGCGAGCTCAATCCCGAGCTCGGGGACGCAGCCGCGTTCCAGAACCTGCGCAGCGCCCTTGCCAGTCACGAGATGGGGCAGATACTCGACTTCGTTCCCAATCACATGGGCGTGGGCGGCGCCGACAACCCTTTCTGGCTCAGCGTGCTCGAATGGGGCCAGGAATCGGCTTATGCCGGATGGTTCGATATCGAGTGGGATCCCGAAAGGCGCTATCTACACGACAAGGTGCTCGTGCCTTTGTTGGGGGATCAATACGGCATTGAGCTCGCGCGCGGGCAGCTGCGCCTGAAATACGACGAGGTCGGCGGCTCTTTCGCGGTGTGGGCCTATGACACGCACAAATTGCCGATCAGCCCGATCCACTACGCACGCATCCTGGGTAACGAGCATGCCCAGCTCGAGCGCCTGGGGGACGCCTTTTCATGGCTCACAGCCTCGCGCCCACAGATCGAGCGGCGCGCTGACGATCTGAAGGCGGAGCTGGCGAATCTGGTGCGCACTCAAGAGGACGTGCGCGACGCGTTGTACCGCAGGCTCAAGCGCTTCGAGGGGCGCACCGATGAGCTCGCCAGCTGGCGCACGCTGGATCAACTGATCGCACAGCAGTACTGGCGCATCGCGCATTTTCGCGTCGCCGCCGATGACATCAACTACCGGCGATTCTTCAACATCAATGATCTGGCCGGCGTGCGCATGGAGCTGCCGGAGGTCTTTGATTACGCCCACCGGCGCGTACTCGAATGGCTTGCCGACGGTACAATCGATGGACTTCGCATCGATCATATTGATGGACTGCAGGATCCTAAGGCGTATTTGATACGCCTGCGTGCGCAGATGCAGCGCAGCGCGCCCGACGGGCAGCCTTATTTGGTGGTCGAGAAGATTCTCGCGCCGCACGAGCGGCTGCGGCCCGAGTGGCCAGTCGATGGCACCACGGGCTACGATTTCGCCAACCTGGTGCTTGGCATCCTCATCGATCCGCAGTCACAAGCCGCGATCGATGCGATCTACACGGCATTCACCGGCGGCGGTCATGATTTTGAACGCATGGTACGCGCCGGCAAGCACAAGATCATGGACAATGAGATGTCCAGCGAGCTCAATGTGCTCGCGCGCAACACGGGGCGCCTGGCGCGCCAGAATCCACGCACGGCAGACTTCACGCGCGATCTATTGCGCCGCGCGATCAAGGAATACGTCGCCTGCTGTCCCGTCTATCGCACCTATATCGACAACGCGGGGACCATCACTGATGCGGATCGCCGCGATATCGAGTGGGCGCTTGCGCTCGCGCGCCGTAATGAAAGCGAGCTCGACCCGAGCGTATTCACTTTTCTCCAGCAGATGTTATGCGGCGGCATGCTTGAACCGCACAGCGGTTTCAGCAGACAGGCGGTCTTGCGCTGCGTGATGCGCTTGCAGCAGTACAGCGGCTCCGTCATGGCCAAAGGGCTGGAAGATACGGCCTTTTACCGCTACAACCGCTTGGTCGGCCTCAACGAGGTCGGTGGTACGCCCGAGCGCTTTGGAGTCTCACTGGCCGCCTTTCACAAGGCCAACGCGGTGCGCGCCGAGAGCTGGCCGCACGCGATGCTCAGCACGGCTACGCACGACACCAAGCGCGGCGAGGACGTGCGCGCCAGACTGGCTGCGCTCTCCGAGCTACCCGAGGAATGGGAACGCGTCGTGAACACATGCAGCAGGATATTGCGTGGGCCGTCGCTGACTGAGGACGATTCAAAGCCCGACCGCAATGATGAATACCTGCTCTACCAGCTGTTTCTGGGCAGTTGGCCCGTCGAGATGCTTGACCCCGATCGGCTGGACAGCGCAGCGCTCGAAGAATACGCGCAGCGCGTGCGCCAGGCATTGCGCAAATCCATTCGCGAGGCGCGGCTGCATTCGGACTGGGCCTTTCCAAATACGCAGTACGAGGAGGCAGCGCTCGCATTGATCGACGCCGCGCTGCTGTCTAATCGTGCGGCGAGCTTTCTGGCGGCATTTATCCCGTTCGCCACTCGCGTCGCCGCACTTGGGGCGCATAACAGCCTGATTCAGACCGTGTGCAAGCTCACTGCACCCGGCATGCCGGACATCTATCAGGGCGCCGAGCTCTGGGATCTGAGTCTCGTGGATCCGGATAACCGGCGCCCCGTGGACTATACGGTGCGGCGCCGACAGCTCGAGGCGGTGCGCGCAGCGCTGCGCACCGATCGGCGGCAAGCGCTCAAGGGCTATTTCAGCAACTGGCGCGACGGCAGCATCAAGCTGGCGATCATTACCACTTTGCTGGAGTATCGTCGTGAGCACCCTGATCTGTTCGGTTCGGGACACTATTTACCGCTGACCGTGCAGGGGCCGCAGAGCGAGCGCGTCTGCGCCTATGCCCGACGCTACGAGCAACAGCTGCTCTTGACGCTCGCCGCGCGCTGGCCGTTGAAGTATGAGCGCGACGGCTTTGAGCAGGAATGCGAGGTTGTCTTGCCCGATAACCTCTCGGCTTCGCGCTGGCGCGATGTGCTGAGCGATCGGGAAGTCGTACTTGAGCGGCAGAGCTTGCCGGCTAGCGGTGTGTTCGCGGAGCTGCCGGTGGCTGTGCTCGTGCCAGCGTGAGCTCCGATCCCAAGGCTGCCCGCCTGGAGACTGCGGGCTTTCGGGTCACGCTCGAGCGCGGCAAGATCCAGCACTCGATGCTCGCGCCATTCACGCAAGTGATTGCGATGGTGCATCCCGCATCGATCTTCCGTGTGCCCGACAGCGCAGAACGTGAACCCGCCTATCGCGCCCTAGTCGCCGACCTCAAGACCGTCAAGGCGACCTCAGGCAGCTAGGCGCGCGGGGCCGCCAGCAATTGCACCCAATACAAGCCGCGCCTGTCCTGCTGTCCCGGCGCATAGGCGATACCCATCTCGGCGAATCGCGGATCCATGATGTTTTCGCAGTGATCCGGACTGTCGAGCCAACCCTTAACCGCCTCGTCGATCGACTTGGGGCCGTAGGCGATGTTTTCTCCGACCAGTTTTTCCTGATAACCCGAGGCGCGGACCTGCTGCGCCGGGGATCGGCCCCTCGAATCCTCGTGCTCAAAATAGTCGTGCTGGGCCATATCTTCTGCATGACCGAAGGCGACATTGGCCAGCATCGCGGACAGCGTGACGGGCGCTACGGGAGAGAACGGCCGCGTGCCGCAGCGGGTGCCGCTGGCGCGTACCTCATTGATCAACTGCAACGCGCGCGCCGCAAGCACAGTGGTCTGCGAGCGCTCCGGCAATGTATAGCGCGAGGCCAGCATGAGCCAGCTATCAGGGCCGCGTCGATAAACGCCGATCTCCTGCAGATCATGCCGCATGACGCTAGCGCAGCTCGATCGACGCAGTGCGCTGATCATAGCGATATCCGGACCGCTGACGCGCAGACCCACAGCTGCATCGGCGCTGTAGCCGCCCTTTTGGACCGCCGCTGCTACTGCCAGGCCGCCAGACCACTGCTCGGCGGCTCTATCGAGCAAAGCGTTGTGATGCAGTGGGCTCGCGGCGGGCATCAAGCCGCCGCAGCCACCCTCTCGAAGCACCTGCACGGCCGAGAGCGCATCGGCGTGTG
>JBEKWD010000038.1:0-11341 GCA_049513435.1 Steroidobacteraceae bacterium
CGTCTCAGAGAGCGGAGAAAAATTGGCTGCACCAGCAGAATGGCCCAGCGCGCACAAAGCGATGGCGAGGCCTATCGCGGATGCCTTGTCTCTTTTCATCCACCCGATACTGCCAGTCACCGACGATACGTCGCAAGCGTCGTCCTCCGGGGGCCTCGAACTCAACTACGGTTGCGTCCTGGCTCATGGCGCCGTCTCCCGCCCCCCATTGCCGTCGGCCTGCTGACGTATGAACTCCTCATAGCTCGACGCGTCGCTGCCGTTTGGCCAACGCGGCCATTCTCGCGCGCAGGCGCTTTCAAGTAGCTGCACCGCTCGTCTCAACAGCTGAGCCGCCTCGCGGATCTCTTCTCGCGAGCCGGGCGCGTACATGTAACCGGCCGGGCTCGCCCCTTCCCAGTCCCCGACGAACTCGTTGTCGTTCTCGTCCCCGCCAAGGTGAGCATTCGGGCTCGGAATCTGCTCCCAGATCTCCCTCCCGCGCAACAGTGGATCCTCTATCTGCCAGTAGGGGTCGCGCAACTCGACGACGTCGGCGCTCATGACTGCAGCTCCTCGAGGACATTGTTCAGCTCTCGAATGGCGGCCGCTCGCAGCGTGTCCGCAAGCGCCGTATCGACGACACCGCGACCATCCAGGCATTGGACAGCTGTAATGACGGCTGCCAGGGCTGTCTTAACGCGATATACGAGCAAATCAAGGCGTTCCGCTCGAGGACTCGCATCGGCCGCGGTTGCTTCGGTGTCGTTCATGGTCGGAGTCTCCTGAGTTAAGTTGTGGAAGCTCAGGGCTCGGAGGGTCAGGGTTCGCGCTTACCGTGCGCTTACGGCGCGACGTCGGTAAGTGACCCTGCAAGAAAACTCTGGAATTCATGGTGGAGCGGAAGGGGATCGAACCCTCGACCTTCGCATTGCGAACGCGACGCTCTCCCAACTGAGCTACCGCCCCACGAGGCGCGCGATTCTAGCATCCACCGACGTTGTCGCAACCCGCCTTGGCCGGGCGCCGAACTTAGGCTTGTCCGGCTTCAGCTACGTCAACAACGAATCGGCACGCTGCAGTTCCGCTGCGGCGTTGAACTGCAGCGCCGCGAGTCGCGCGTAGAGTGGGCTCTCGCGCATCAATTGCACATGACTACCCACCGCCACCACGCGTCCGGCATCGAGCACGGCGATGCGGTCGGCCTTCAGCACGGTCGCCAATCGATGCGCAATCACGAGCGTGGTGCGCCCGCGCATGAGCTCGCCGAGCGCAGCTTGCACGAGACGCTCGGATTCGGCGTCCAGCGCGCTGGTCGCCTCATCCAGCAGCAGGATGGGCGGGTCCTTCAGAACCGCGCGTGCAATCGCGATACGCTGGCGCTGACCGCCGGACAGGCGTGTACCGCGCTCGCCCAGAAACGTGTCGTAGCCGGCTGGTAATGCGCGTAAGAAGTCATCCGCCGCCGCCGCGCGTGCGGCCGCCTCGATTTGCGCGTCACTCGCGCCGGGGCGACCGTAGCCGATATTCTCGCGCGCACTGGCGCCGAACAGCACCGTATCCTGCGGCACGAAACCGATCTGGCGGCGCAGATCCTCTGGACGCAGCCTGGAGATGTCGCAGCCATCGATCCGAATGACGCCACTTTCCGGATCATAGAAGCGCAGCAGCAGTTGAAAGCTCGTGCTCTTTCCCGCCCCCGAGGGTCCCACGACTGCCACGGTCTCCCCGCGGCGCACGTCGAGCGTAAAGTCTGCCAGGGCGAGGACTTCCTGGCGCGAAGGGTAACGAAAGCACACCCGCTCGAATTCGATGTTGCCGCGAACCCGCGCCGGCAGACTGATCGGCTCTGCCGGAGCCACGATTACGGGCTGCGCCTCCAACAGCTCAGCCAGGCGCTCCATGGCACCCGCCGCACGCTGCATCTCGCCCCACATTTCGGTCAGCGCTGCGGCGGACGTGGCCACGATGGCTGCATAGACGAGGAACTGGCTGAGCTGACCCGAGGTCAATTGGTGAGCCAGCACCGCTTGTGCGCCGAGCCACAGCACATAGGTGATACCGCCAAAAACCAGCATGGTGCCGATTGCCGTCAGTGCAGCGCGTACACGGCTGCGACGAATCGCCGCCTCGAAACTGCGCTCGACCGCTTCGGCATAGCGCCGGCTCTGCAATTCCTCGAGGGTGAAGGCCTGCACGGTCTGGATCGCATTGAGGCTCTCATCGACGAGGCTGCTGGTATCGGCGATGCGGTCCTGTGCCGTGCGCGACAGTCGCCGCACCCGCCGCCCGACGATGATCAAGGGCCCGATCACCAGCGGAATGAGCACGAGTATCACCGCCATGAGCTTGGCGCTGGTCAATGCCAGCATGGCCAGTGCGCCGATCAGATTAAGCACCGAGCGCAGGGTGATCGACAGGTTGACCCCTGCGATCGCCTGTACGAGGGTCGTGTCGGCGGTCAGGCGCGAGAGCACCTCACCGGTGCGCGTGATCTCGAAAAAGGTCGGGTCCATGCGCACGATGCGCCGGTAGACGGCCTCGCGCAGATCCGCGACCACGCGCTCTCCGAGCCAGGTGACCAGATAAAAACGCAGTGCCGCAAAAACCCCGAAAACCACGGCGGCAGCCAGAAAACCCGCGAAATAGCGGTTGATGACACCGATGTTGTTCGCCGCTAGCCCGTGATCGATCAATTGTCGCAGTGCCAGAGGCAATGCCAGCATTGCCGCGGCCGCGACCAATAGCGCCGCCATTGCGCCCGTCAGCAGCCAGCGATGCGGCGCCAGAAAGGGCAGCAGAGCCCGCAATGGCCGCAATGATTTGGCCTTCGGTCGGTCCGCCGGTCTATCTGTCACGGCCGCCATGCATACTCATTTCGTGACAGGCCGCCCAATGCGTCTGCGATAATCATCTTGTCTCCAGCCCCGGACAGTGGTCTGCTATGGTGGTTTAGAGCTATCGTCTCTAATTGAAGCATTTTGCTTGCTAACTGGAGGAACCGCTCATGGCTTTATGGAAAGATTCCGGGCCGACCCCGAGCCCCACCGCGAGCGGCACCCCAGCCGCCGCCGCCACGCCCGCGAGCGTGACTGAATTGCACGGCAAGAGCGAGCGCGCACCCGTGGAACCCACCACTGCCGACAGTACCCGGCAACGCGCACCGGCCATTCGCGCGCCCGGCGCCGAATCCGTGATTGCCGCAGAACTGACCATCGAAGGCAAGATCGTCGGCGGCGGCGATGTGCGTATCGCGGGGCGTTTCAAGGGCGATGTGCAGGTCGACGGCAATTTTCGCATCGATCCGGGCGCCCGGCTCGAAGGCCAGGTCCGCGCCGGCCTCGTCGTAGTCGGGGGCGAGCTCCAAGGCAACGTCGAGGCCGCCAAGCAGGTCGACGTGCTGTCCACAGGCGTGGTCGTCGGGGATGTCAAGGCCGCCTCGATCACTGTAGCTGCGGGCGCACGCATGCGCGGGCACGTCGAATTTGGTTGGGGCGAGGACAAGCCGCACAGCGCGCACGAGTTCAAGGGGACCACGCGCTCGATATGAGCAGCCCGCGCACAGGCAGTCCGGGCGCGACTCGTGTTTGTCCGCATTGCAAAGCGACGGTGCTCGAAAGCGCCGCGGTATGTCCGGGCTGCCGGCACCATCTGCGCTTCAGTCGCAATGGCCAGACGCTGCAGGCTGGGGAAGGGTATTGCGCATTGAGCGTGGATGGCACCATTGTCCACACGCCATCGACCGAGCCATGCGAGTACTGCGTGGTCCTCGACGTTCGTAACGACCGTGGCGAGCAGTTGACGCGCCAGGTGGTCGGAGTCGGGGTGCTGCGCGGCGGGGAGCTGCGACGGCTGAACGTCTCGGTCGAAATGATGCCCGTGAGGGCGCAGGCCACCGGCAAAAGTGAAGCCGCGCCGAGCGTGTCGGGCCCTTCCGCGATCCCAAGGCCGCCCGCCGCTTCGATTGCCGCGCCGGCACCGGCCGCCAAGCAGGCGGCGGCACCGGCGGCAGCCAGCTCTCAGACCGGGGCCGCGCCGGCTGCGCGCAACGGGGTGGTCCAGCCGCTGGCGCGAGCGACCCCGGCCTCGATATTGCGCCTGGGTATCATTCGCAGACCCCGATAGCGCGGCACGAGGCCCGAGGCTTGCCTCAAGTCCGCGGCTTGCGGAACTTGAACAGGAACTTGTCGGTCTTGCCGGCCAGATCGAACACCTTGACCTGGTGCGAATCATCCGGGTTGTGCAGCACATCGCTGGCACCGACGAACACGAAACCCGCACTCGTCGCCTCCTGTTTGACTAGCTCCGGGTCGATCCGGTGCAAAGTGTTGGTATCGCGCGCGCCAGATCCGGACTCGGCCGCATGATCTTCGATCATGAAGACGCCGCCCGGCTTCAGCGCCTTGAAAACCGCGGTATCGAAGGCCTTCATGTCCGGTTGCCCGAAGCTCGGATTGTGCAGGTCGTGGTAGTTCTCTGAAGTCCAGACCACATCCAGCCCAGGTGGCAGTGACAATTCCGCCGCCTGTTGGCTCTGGTCGGTCACATTGCTACATGGCAGCGGAGGCGGCGCGGGCTGGTTGCGTGGCACAGCCGGGATCATTTTGATCGTATAGACGTGACCCTTGGGTCCGACGATCTCGCAGAAAATGCGCGTGAAATAGCCCCCGCCCGGCATCAATTCGCCGACCTGATCGCCCGGCCTGATGCCGGCGAAAGCGATCACCTCGGCTGGCTTGCGATTCACATCGCGGGCGCGGTCGGCCTCGGGCCGCGCCGGATTGTCGATCGCCTTCTGGATGTACGCCGGAACGCTGGTGGTTGAGGCGCCGAGGACAATTCCCGTGGCGCACAGTAGCAGCACGGCACCGATTCGCACTGTATTCATATAGACCCCCGATATTGTTTCAGCTGCGGCCGACGCCGCGCATCAGCCTGGTGGCATCTGCCCGCCCAATGCCAGCAGCAATTCTACCGTATCCTGGTAGCGCTGCCCCTGCGCTCGTACCAGACCCAGGCGCGCCTGCTGGCTTTGCCGCTGGGCCTCGAGCACCTGCAACACACCCGTATTACCCGCCGCATAGCTCTCGCGCGTCAGCGCGAGATTCTCGCCCGAGATCGCCGCCGCGGCCTGCTCACTCTGCACCAGCTCGGCGTCGTGATCCAGTGCCTCGAGCGCATCGGCGACCTGGCCCAAGGCTCTGAGCACCACCTGCTCGTAGCTCGCCAGCGAGGCCTGCAGCGCATCGCGCGCGGCACGTTCTCGCTCGCGCAGCGCGCCATGATTGAACAGCGGCGCCGTGAGACTGCCCGTGAGCCCGCCGGCGGCAGCGCTGGCATCGAACAGCGCATGCAACGCGGTGGCCTGCAGGCCGCCCGTGGCCGAGAGGCTGACCTGAGGGTATAAGTTGGCCGCCGCAACCCCGACCGCGGCGGTGGCGGCATGCAACTGCGCCTCCGCCGCCAGAATGTCGGGCCGCCGATGTGCAAGCTCCGACGGCAGCGTCAGATCCAGGTGCGATGGCAGGACAAATTCCTCGAGCGTGAAATCCGGAGCGCTCCACTCGCCCGGAGCGCGGCCGACGAGCAGCGCGAGCGCGTGCTGCCCCGTACTGAGCTCGCGACGCAGCGGTGGCAGCAAGGTCTCATCATTGGCGCGCTGGCTCTGCGCGGTCAGTACATCGACGCGATTGGCACTTCCGGCCTCGAAGGCGTCCTGCACCAGGCGCAGATCGGTTTGATCATCGCTCAACAGCGCCTCGAGACTTTGGATCTGCGCGCGCACGGAGGCCACCGTCAACGCCTGTAGCGCGACACTGCCGCTCAGACTCAATGCCGCAGCCTGCACTTCGTGCTGTTGAGAGCTGACATTGGCGCGCTGCTGCTCGATCGAGCGGCGCACGCCGCCGGCAAAATCGAACGTATAGCTGACCGATGCCCCCACCGCATAGAAAGTGAATGGCGGAAAGTGCTCGGGTCCGAGGAATGCGGCACCGTATCTCTCTCGCCCGGCGCTCGCGGTCAAATCCACCTGAGGATACAGCGGCGCCTCGCTGGCGGCCGCGAGCTCGCGTGCCTGGGCCAGAGTGGCGCGCGCCGCAGCCAGATCATGATTGCGCTCAAGCGCCTCGCGAATCAGCTCATCCAGCCGCGCCGACTGCAACGGCGCCCACCATGGCACATCCGCATCCTGCGCGCTGGGCGTGCCGGCCTGCTGTACCGAGCTGCCCAGAGCGTCCAGCGATGAGTTGGTATAGCGCGCAGGAGCGCTGGCCGGCGGGCGCACGAAGTTCGGACCGGACACACAGGCGCTCAAGGCCAGTGCCAGCCCGAGCACGCAGGCTGCGCGATGGTCGCGCGCGAGCCTACTCGAGCGCGACATCTTGGTCCCGCATTGGGCGAGCTGGCGGCTTGCGTACCAAAAACAGCAATGGCAGCGCGAGCAGTGTCAGCAACAGCATGAAATAGAAATCATCGAGGTAGGCAATCATTAACGCCTGGGCCGTGATCTGCTGATTGAGCGCCGCGCTCGCCGCCGCGCTCGCGAGGCGACCCCCGGAATGCTGTGCCATGACAAAGGGCGTGACGTGCTGCGCGAGCGAGGCGTGCACGAGCTGAGTATTGCGTACCAGCAGCCCCTGCACGGTGGAGATGCCGACGCTGCTGCCGATGTTACGGATCAGATTGAACAGCGCCGTGCCCTCGTTGCGCAGCATCGCCGGCAGAGTCGCGAAGGTCAGCGCCGCCATCGGCACGTAGACAATGCCAGTGCCCAGACCCTGAATCGCGCCCGACCAGACGATGGAGGACATCGGCAATTGCATGGAGAAATGACACATTTGCCACAGCGACCACGCGGTCAGAAGCAGTCCCGTGCCGATGATGAGGCGCGCATCGAGGCGCCCCACCGCACGCCCCACGAGCAGCATCGCGATCAAGGTGCCCACTCCGCGCGGCGCCGTGACCATACCGGACTGGAACACCGAATACCCCAGCAGACTCTGCAACAGCGGCGACAACAGTGCGAGCGTCGCGAACAAGGTGACGCCGACGACAAAGATCAGAATGTTGCCGGTGAGGAAGTTTCGATCCTTGTACAGCGCCAGCCGAATGAACGGCTGTCGCGCCGTGAGCGTATGCGTGATGAACAGATAAAACGCGAGCGCACAGATTGCGGCCTCGAGCCGGATTTCGCCGGCATTGAACCAATCCTTGATAGGGCCGCGATCCAGCAGCAACTGCAGCGAGCCGATCGCTACGCTGAGCATCGCGAAGCCGAAGAAATCAAAGTGCTTGCGCGCGTGCGTGGTGTCGGGGAAATACGCCAGCACGCCAAGCACGGCCAGAATGCCGAACGGCACATTGATATAAAACACCCAGCGCCAGCTGTAATTGTCCGTGAGCCAGCCCCCGAGCATCGGCCCGAGCGTCGGACCGAGCACGACGCCGATCCCCCAGAGCGCCATAGCCCGCCCATGCTGCGAGGGCGGATACACATCAAAGAGTACGGCCTGCGACATCGGGATCAGGGCGGCACCGAACACACCCTGCAGCAGACGAAAGATGACAATTTGATCCAGCGACTGCGCCATGCCACAGAGCGCCGAGGCCAGTGTGAAGCCGATGATCGAGACCAGGAACAGGGGCTTGCGGCCGAAGCGATCGGCCAGCCATCCGGTCAGAGGCGTCATGATCGCCGCGGCGATGATGTAGGAGGTCAGGACCCAGGTCATCTGATCCTGCGTGGCCGAAAGACTACCCTGCATGCGCGGCAGCGCGACGTTCGCAATCGTGTTGTCGAGCGCCTGCAGAATCGAGGCAACCATGACCGTGCCGGTAATCATGCCTCGATGCAACGGCACGCCGGCGCCTTCCGGTGCGTGCGCGTCAGGACTCATCAGCGTTGCACGAGCGGCGGCGCGTCGGCGGCGAACAGGTGGCGCCGGTGCTGGGTGTCGACGGTGGCCTCGACGCTCAATCCGGCCTGCCACGGCACAGCGGCGAGCTCATCGGGCTCGAGCTGCAGGCGTACGGGCACGCGCTGCACGACCTTGACCCAGTTGCCGGTTGCATTCTCCGGCGGCAAGAGCGAGAACTGCGCCCCGGTGCCCGGACTCAGGCTGGCGACACGCGCCTTGAAGCGCCGTCCGGGATACGCATCAATGCGAATCTCGGCGGATTGACCTGGCCGCATGTAGGTCAGCTCATCTTCCTTGAAATTGGCCTCAATCCAGATGTCGCTGCTCGAGATCAGCGAAAACACCGGGACTGCGGCATTGATGTAATCGCCCACCTGCAACTGCTCCACCTTGGCGACGACGCCTGAGTCCGGAGCGCGCACCTCGGTGTAGGAGAGCTCGAGCAAGGCCCGATCGAGCGCGGCCTGCGCTTCCTGCACCACCGGGTGCTGATCGAGCGGCAACTCGGGGTTGCCTCCGAGCAACGCGAGCACGCTACCGACCTGCTGCTGAGCCGCGTTGAGCTGCGCGCGCGCGACTTCTGTCGCATGCTGCGTTTGCTCGAGTTGGGCGCGCGAGCTGATGCCCGACTGCTGCAGATGCTGCTGGCGCTCGAGTTCGTGCTGCTGATAGCTGAGCGTATCGCGCGAGGCCGCAAGGCTAGCAAGCTGCTGGCGATAGGTTGCCTCCGCCGCCCCGATCTGCATGCGCGCGACTGACAGTTTGGCGCGCGCGTCTTCCACGGCAAGTCGAAAGGGCCGCTCATCGAGCCGATAGAGCACCGCGCCGCGCTGCACGCTCTGATTGTCGTGCACGTCAAGCTCGATGACGCGCCCCGCGACATTGGAGCTGATGGCCGTCTGCGCCGCCTGCACCGATGCGTCGTCGGTCGACACGTAGCGACCGGTTGCGAGGTAGTACCAGAGCCCGCCGACCAGTGCGAGCAAGACCCCACCGATCATGAGCAGCCAGCGCAGACGCTCGCGCCGCTGCTCTGCGCTGCGCGCCTGTTGCACCGCTGCCGTGGTGGGCTGATCGTCGGCCTTCGCATCCATTAACGTGCTTCCTGAGCGTCGAGGCTCGAGAGGGTTCGGTGCACGCGCTCGAGCAGTTCGATGAGCTGCTCGCGCTCCGCGCTACTCAGCTCCGCCAGCACTTCATTGCGGGCCTGATCCGCGATTTTCCAGATCCGCTGCAAGACCGGCTTCGCCGCCTCGCGCAGGAACAACTGGTGCGCGCGGCGGTCAGCCGGATCGGCCCGCCGCTCGATCCAACCATCCTGCTGCATGCGATCGAGGGTTCGCACCAGCGTCATCGGGTCGGTCTCGGTCAACTCGGCGAGGCGCGCCTGGCTGATGCCCTCGTTGCGTGACAGGTGGCCCAGGACTTTGCACTGCGGCAGCGAGAGCTCGAGCTCGCGTGCATTGCGCTGGAAATGCTTCGCGGACAGTCGCGAGACGTCTCGAACCAGGAAACCGAAATTTCTGAGCCGATCCGTTGCCATTGAGCCGCGCGCGCAGCGCGCACCGAATCCTAAGGAACGGCTACTATATCAAATGTTATTATATTAGACAATACGAGATCGACTACGCCTTGCTGTCGTAGCGCCCAATGCCGGACTGGATTTCGGCTTTCGCGGCCTCGGCGTCGCCCCAGCCATCGACCTTGACCCACTTGCCAGGCTCCAGGTCCTTGTAGTGTTCGAAGAAATGCTGAATCTGCTGCAACCGATGGGTGTTGATGTCGGTGTGCTCTCGCCAGTGGCTATAGATCGGCAGCACCTTGTCGTCGGGGACCGCGAGCACCTTGGCGTCATCGCCCTTCTCATCACTCATCTTCAGCAGGCCCAGTGGCCGGCAGCGCACGACCACGCCGGGTATCAACGGAAACGGCGTGATGACCAGCACATCCACCGGATCCCCATCCCCCGCCACGGTGCGCGGTACGTAGCCATAGTTGCATGGATAGCGCATCGCCGTACCCATGAAGCGATCGACAAAGATGGCGCCAGTATCCTTGTCCACCTCGTATTTGATCGGATCGGCGTTCATCGGAATCTCGATGATCACATTGAAGAGTGCCGGGGCTTGAGTGCCCGGGGTAACCAGATCCAGACTCATGCCAACCTCTGCTTCGTCAAGACTGCGTGCTAGACGGCGCGTGCATCCTAACCTTGACAGGGCATACTGGCATCTGGCGGCAATTCCGGGCCGCTCAAATGTGATGCGGTCATCCGAATCGAGGCCGCTGCGTTTGATAGACTTAGTTGAGCTGGACTCGTGTGCAACGCCTTTACGGAGAAAAAATATGGCAACCTCTCGAGCCTTTCGGGCTGGATTGGCAGCGCTCATTCTCGCCTCGGTGACAATGACCGGCTGTGTCGTCACTGCCAGGCCGGCCTATTACGGTGGCGCCGTCGTCACCGTGGCTCCGCCAGCGCCGCAGGTAGAAGTCGTGGGCGTCGCGCCCGCACCCGGCTATGTCTGGATGGGTGGCTACTGGGATTGGGTCGGCGGCCGTCATGTATGGGTTGGGGGCCACTGGGCGGCAGGCCGCCCTGGCTATCATTGGGTGCCGCATCGTTGGGTGGCCTACGGCGGTGGCTACCGCCTGGCCAGAGGCCATTGGGAGCGCTAGCGCGCTGACCGCGCCGAGGTGAACGACAAAGATGCCAGAGCCGCGGACTATGAGCGGCTCGATGTCAGCCTACGCACCCTGATTCGGGGTCAAAGCGATTTCCTCGCCAACATCTCGAATTTTGCAGCGTTGCTCTTCACGACATTGCCGGACCTGAATTGGGCCGGCTTCTATCTGTTGCGGGGCAATGATCTGGTGCTGGGACCCTTCCAGGGCAAGCCGGCGTGCGCTTGCATCGCGGTCGGAGATGGCGTGTGCGGGGCCGCGGCGTTGCAACGCGCGTCGATCATCGTGCCGGATGTGCATGCGTTTCCGGGCCACATCGTCTGCGACGAGGCTTCGCAATCCGAAATGGTACTGCCGGTGTTCAAGCATGGCCGACTGGTCGGTGTGCTGGATCTGGACAGTCCGCTGCCGGAGCGTTTCGATGAACTCGACCGCGATCGCATCCAGTACTTGCTGCACGTGTTGATGGACGGCACGCTGGTGCCGGAGTTTCGGCTCGCACCGTCCTGAATCAGAGCTGGTTCAGCTCCTTGAGGAACTGCTCGAGCGCAGGCCGTCCGTCGCGCCACAATATGAACGGGGCGTCGACGGGCTCCTGCGGCAGGTGCACGCTCAGATCGTGACTGCTGGCAATCAGGCGCATGGTCGCAAAATCGGTGACGTAGGCACGCGTTACCGCATCCTGGGTGTAGGGCATGAACAATTGCTCGCGCGCCGACAGATCGATCGGGACCTGCTCGAGTGCCTGCAACGTAATCTCA